>JBKPBQ010000354.1:0-5103 GCA_046726955.1 Acidobacteriota bacterium | reverse complement strand
ACTACGTGTCGACGCTCGCCGGCGTGACGCAGGACGTGGGCCGGCTCGGCGACCGCTTCCCGCTCTACGGGGAGCGGCTGGCCCGCTTCGAGAAGGCGCTCCTCCGGGCCTGAGCGCGGTCGCGCAGGACGTCCACGAGGCGCTGCAGGTCCTTCGACTTGTCGAGGAAGAGGTCCGCCCCGCCTTCGAGGCAGTGGCGGCGGTACGGCTCCTCGCAGTGGTTGGTGAAGACGATCACCATCCGGGGCGGGCTCACCTTGCGGACCTCGTGCAGCACGGCGAGACCGCTGCCCCCCGGCATGCTCAGGTCGAGGACGACCACGTCCGGCCGCATCCGGTGGAAGGCCTCGATTCCTTCGTCGGGGTCGGCGGCTTCCACGACGAGCGTCCCGGGAGCCGCCTCGTCCAGGAGCGCCACCAGACGGCGGCGCACCACGATCGAGTCGTCCACGACGAGCACGGTGAAGCGCGAGGGGCGGTCGGTCATTGGGGTCGCGAAAGGACCCAGTCTACGAGACGTCGAGGCGCAGGGTAATCGGTGCGGGTCCGAAGGGTCTGTCGGAAGAGTTCGATTCTTCGTGTCGGTGTTTCTCTGACACGCCGGGACTAGTCCACGAGCTTGTTCTTGATCGCGTAGTGCGTGAGCTCCGCGTTCGTCTTCATCCCCATCTTCTCGAGGATGCGGCCGCGGTAGGTGCTGACGGTCTTCACCGAGAGAGTGAGCGCGTCCGCGATCTCGGAGACCGTCTTGCCGGAGGCGACCATGCGCAGCACCTGGTATTCGCGGTCGGAGAGCGTCTCGTGGGGTGCCCGGTCGGCGTCGCGGCCCAGCGTGTACGCGAGGCGCTCCGCCACTGCCGGGCTCAGGTACCGGCCCCCGCGCACGACCTTGCGCACCGCCTCCACGAGTTGCTCGGGCGCGCTCTCCTTGGTGAGGTAGCCGGCCGCCCCCGCGCGCAACGCGCGGACCGCGTACTGCTCCTCCGAGTGCACGGTGAGGATGAGGACGGGCAGGTCAGGGCGTCGGCGCTTCACCTCGACGAGGAGGTCCAGGCCCTCCCCCCCGGGGAGGCTCAGGTCGAGGATCACGACGTCCCACGAGCGCTCCTCCACGCGCGCGAGCACCTCGGCCGCGGTCGCGGCCTCGCCGGCGACGGTGAGGTCGGGAGCCTCGGCCACGATCTGGTAGAGCCCCCTGCGGACGATCGCGTGGTCGTCGGCGACTAGGAGGCGGATCACGCGCCCTCCCGGAGCCGAGCCGGAAGGACGTCTTCGGGAAGGGGGACGGAGAGCGTGACTGTCGTGCCCTGGCCCAGGGATCCCGAGATCGCGAACTGCCCGCCCAGCCGTCGCGCCCTCTCGCGCATGCCCACGAGCCCGAGCGACTTCGCCCCCGCCACCGCCTCCTCGCTGATCCCGCGGCCGTCGTCGGAGACCTCGAGGGTGAGCCGGCGGCCGTTCTGGTGGAGTCCCACCTCCACCTGCCGCGCCCCGGCGTGGCGGGCCACGTTCGTGAGCGACTCCTGGAACGTCCGGAAGAACGCGGTGGCCAGCGGGCGTGGGAGCTTCAGGTCGCCGAGCCGCGAGTGCACGCGGCAGGCGATCCCCGTGCGCGTCTCGAACTCCTGCGCCTGCCACTCGATCGCCGCCTCCAGGCCGAGGTCGTCGAGCACACCCGGGCGCAGCTCGCGGGCGAGGCGCCGCACGCGCTCGATCGTGTCCTCCGTGAGCTCCGACATGCCGCGCAGCCGCTCCTGGAGCGCCTCCGACGTGATGCCCCCTCCGCGCACCCGCGACGAGACGAGCGCCAGGTCCATCTTGAGCGCGGTCAGGGCCTGGCCGAGGTCGTCGTGGATCTCGCGGGAGATCGTACGACGCTCCTCCTCCCGCGCCCACTCCACGTGGGCAGAGAGGTCGCTCAGCTGCCGCTGCGAGCGCCGGAGGTCCTCCTCGGCCTCCCGCCGCGAGGTCACGTTGAACATCACCCCCACGCACTCGCGGGCGGAGCCGCCGTCGGCGATGACCCGCACCACGTCGCGCAGCCACACCACCTGGCCGCCCGCTGCGATCATGCGGAACTCGAACGCGTGGTCGCGCGCCTGCGCCAGGGCGCGCGCGTGGAAGGAGGTCGCCCACTCCCGGTCCTCCGGGTGCAAGTGCTCCTCCCAGAACGACGGCTCCTCCAGCCACCGCGTCAGCGCGTAGCCGAGGAGGGCCTCCGCCTCGCGGCTCACGAACGTGAAGCGGCCGGTCCGGGGATCCGCGCGCCAGACGATCGCCTGCACCGACTCCACGAGCTGCTGGAGCTCCTCCTTGGCCTCCTGCAGGGCGGACTGGGCCTGTACGTCCTCCGTGACGTCGTCGAGGGCGATTCCCGCGCGACGCCCCCTCACGGGGAAGATGCGCACGGAGTAGCGTCGGTCGCCGATGGCGATGCGGTCGATCATCCGGCCCTGCCCGGTGCGGGCCACGTCCACGAGGAGGGCGGGGATCTCGGTCTTGTAGACCTTGGGGAGGAGCTCGGCCAGCGTGCGGCCGAGCATCTCCTTGCGGGCCCCCAGCTCCTTGGCGCGCCGGTTGTACTGCACGAGCATGGGCTGGGCGGGATCGCCGCCGCCGATCTCCCAGATGCTGAGAGCGATGGGGATGTTCTCCCCGACATCGAGGTAGGCGAGGATGAGCTCGTCGCGCTGCCGCCTTTCCGTCACGTCCTGACACGTGCCGATCAGGCCCTGCACGCGGCCCGTCTCGTCCCGCACCACCTCCCCGCGCACCTCGAGCGTGCGCGTCTCGCCGTCGGGCCGCACGATCTCGTGGTCGAACACGAAGGGGCGCCCCTCCTCGATGGACTGCCGGGCCGCAGCCTGGGCGCGAGCGCTCTCCGCGACGGGAAGGGGAGCGAGGAGCCGGTCGATCGTGATCCTCTCCGACTGGGGCTCGAGGCCGAAGATCCTGTAGAGCTCGTCCGACCACACCACCGCGCCCGTCTCCTGGTCCCACTCCCAGCTCCCGACGTGCGTGATCTGCTGGGAGGCGAGGAGCAGCCGCTCGAGGTGCGCGGCCTTCGCCTCCGCTTCCCGCCGCAGCGTCACCCCGTTGGCGAGGCCCATCACCCCCACGACCCGCCCCTCGTCGTCCGCGTCGGGGACGACGGTGAACTCCACGTGGCGGAGGTCGCCGCCCGCGCCGCGAAAGCGCACGACGAAGGGGGGCGGCGTCTCCCCGGAGAGGACGCGGGCCAGCATCTCGCGGGCCCGCGCGGCGTCGGGCTCGGCCACGAACTGCGAGAAGTCCGCCCCCATCCAATCCGCGAGGGGGCGGCCCATCAAGTTGTCGGGGGCGGGGATGAGCTCGCGCAGGCGGCCGTCGGGCGTGAGGCGGAAGACGAAGCTCCGCGCGGCCTCGTAGAGGCGGCGGAAGCGATCGTGGCCTCCGGGGAGGGACGCCTCGGGGCGGGCGAGGTGGCTCGGGGCTCGGCGCGGACGCACGTTAAAGACTTCTTCAGCCGGCGGGGCCGACCGCGAAGAGGTTAACACGCGCCGACCCCGTCGCCGGGGAAGCGCTACCGCTTCTTCTTGAGGGCGGCGGACTCGCGGCGGAAGCAGCGGGGGCAGATGCCGTGGCTGAATCCGCTCTCCCGCGGGTCCCAGTTCGCTTGTGTCCGCCAGCTTCCCTCGACGCTGCGCACCTCGCCGCACCAGGCGCACTTGAGCGGGAGATCCGCGGGGCGGGAAGCGGAACGGGGCGAGTCGGAATCCATGATCTCGTTCCTGCGCCTCACCAGTGCGGCGACGTCACGATCAGCTCGGCGGCCCGGATGGGGGACACCGCCTCCGAGAAGAGGTGGCCCTGTCCGAACGCGCACTCGAGCCCGGCCAACGACTCCCGCTGGGCGCCCGTCTCCACTCCTTCCGCCACCACCTGCATCCCGAGGTTGTGGGCGAGGGCCACGATGGCGCGCACGGTGGGGCTGCCGGGTCCCGGGATGCGGGAGACGAACGAGCGGTCGAGCTTGAGCGTGTCGATGGGGAAGCGGTGGAGCAGGCTGAACGACGAGTAGCCGGTGCCGAAGTCGTCGATCGCCACCCGGACGCCGAACTCCTTCAACCGCCGGAGCTTCTCCGCGGCGGAGTCGAGGTTGGCCATGAGGACGCTCTCCGTCACCTCGAGGCCGAGGAGGTGCCCGGGCAGGCCCACCTCCTCGAGGATGCGGGCCACGCGCTCGACGACGTCCGGCTCCGTGAGCTGGCGGCCGGAGAGGTTGACGCTCACCGGAAGCGCCACTCCGAAGCGCCTCGTCCATTCGGCCGCCTGGCGGCACGCCTCGCGGAGGATCCACTCCCCGAGCGAGACGATGAGCCCCGTCTCCTCCGCGACCTCCACGAAGTCCGCGGGAAGGACGAGCCCGCGGCCCGGATGCCGCCACCGCAGGAGCGCCTCGAAGCCGGCGAGGCGGCCGCTGCCGAAGGCGACGATCGGCTGGTAGCAGGCGAGGAACTCGTCGCGCTCCAGGCCCCGGCGCAGGTCGGTCTCCATCTCCAGGAGGGCGAGCGCGCGACGGTGCATCGCGGGGTCGAAGATCTCGTAGCGCGCACGCCCGGCGGCCTTCGCGCGGTGGAGCGCGATGTCCGCGTCGCGGAGGAGGTCGTCCGCGCTCTCGTAGCCGCTGGCCGACAGAGCGATGCCGACGCTGGCCGAGATCACGAGCTGCTGGGGACCGGAGGGGACCTGGAGGGCGCTCGCGATGCGCGTAGCCACGCGCGTCGCGTCGCTGACGTCCGCGAGGTCCTCGAGGAGCAGCGCGAACTCGTCGCCGCCGAGTCGGGCCACGGTGTCCTCCGGCCGCAGGCAGCGAGCGATGCGGGTCGCGGTGTCGCGGATGAGCTCGTCCCCGACTCGATACCCGAGGCCGTCGTTGACGACCTTGAAGCGGTCGAGGTCCACGACGAGCACCGCGAAGGCGTAGTCGGGGTTCCTCTTGCTCCGCTCCACGGCGCGCCCGGCGCGGTCCATGAAGAGCGCGCGGTTCGGCAGCCCGGTGAGCGCGTCGTGGAAGGCGTCGTGGAAGACCTGCTGCTCGAGGAGCTTGCGCTCCGTGATGTC
>JBKPBQ010000353.1:0-10846 GCA_046726955.1 Acidobacteriota bacterium | reverse complement strand
GGCGAAGCCCTTGTGGCCGAGGTCGAGGCCGCCGAGGGGCAGGATCGCTCCCGGCCGCTCGGCGAAGAGCGCTGCCGGGTCGTCGGTCGGAGTGCCTTCCGCGTCCACGATCCAGGGCCCGGGCAGCCGTCCGCCCGTCTCGGCGAGCCGCTTCGTGAGCGCGTTCGTGGTCGTGCTCATGCTCACGTCCATGAGGACCGGGGCGGAGTCGGTGGGGAAGCCCGCGGCCATCGGGTTCGGCGTGATCCGCGAGGCGACGCCGCCGTAGGGAGCGACTCCCGCGCCCGACGGATCGGAGCAGGTGAGGAGGATGACGAGCCCGTCTTCCGCCACCGGCTGCAGGTAGGCCTGGAGGCAGCCGATGTGGTGCGAGCGGCGCACGACCACAGTGACCGTGGGGTGCGGCTTCAGACGCTCGCGGGCGACGGCGATCGCCCGTCTCGTCAACCACGGTCCGGGGAGCCGGCGCCCGTCCCAGACGAGGGCGGCGCCGCGGTCGCGGAGCGTCTCCGGCTCGCCGTCGCGGGCCATCGCCCCCGTCTCGATCTCGCGGAGGTAGCGGGCGAGCATGTCGAGGCCATGCGTGGTGTGGCCCAGGAGGTCCGCCTCCACGAGGATTTCGGCGACGGCGCGCGCCTTCTCGTCGGGAAGCCCGGCGCGCGTGAGGAGCGCGCTCGCGAAGTTGGTGAGTGCATCCGGCCGGTAGCGTTCCGTCGTGCCCATCGCGGACAGGATCGTAGCGCGTCTCAGGGCGCCCGACGCAGGCCTTCGTAGCGGACGTCCCACTACCCGTCGTCGGGAAAGCCGGGGGCGTGTCTCTCGGGTTCGAAGGATCTCTGCGTACCCCGGCCCGGGACGTCGGCCGTGAAAGCGATCTCGCCGTTGCCCACAGACAGAGGCGCCTCTGGATCCAGCCGGTGGAGCACCGGATCGTGGCGCGTCACGAGCGCCTGCCGGTCGATCGGACGGGGCGGGAAGCCGCCACCGCGAGGGCGGCGGCCGCGAGGAGGAAGGCACGCATGGGGACGACCATCCTAGCCGCGGACCGGTTGAAACGCGGCTCGCGAAAGGCTAGCGTGCGGCTTCGAGTGTCCAGTCCAGGCCTGGAGTTCAAGGACGTCAAGAAGTCCTTCGGCGCGGTGCGCGCGCTGCGGGGCGTGAGCTTTCCCATCGCGCGCGGCGAGTCGCACGCGCTCGTGGGCGAGAACGGGGCCGGCAAGTCGACGCTGATGAAGGTCCTGGCCGGGATCACGCGCCCCGACTCCGGCGAGGTGCTCTGGGAGGGCCGCAAGCTCGACCTCGACACGCCTCGCCGGGCCCTCGACCAGGGCATCGGGATGGTCTACCAGGAGCAGGTGCTCTTCCCGAACCTGACCGTCACCGAGAACATCTTCGCCGGCCGCGAGAAGACGGACGGGATCGGCCGGCTGAAGCGCGCGGAGATGGAAACCCGCACCGCCGAGCTCCTGAAGGAGCTGCACCTCGCGCTCCGTCCCGACGACGAGGTGAGCGCCCTCAGCACCGCGCACCGCCAGCTCCTCCAGATCGCGCGGGCCCTCGCCTTCGACTGCCGGATCCTCATCCTCGACGAGCCCACGACCTGCCTCACGGAAGCGGAGACGGCCGACCTCTTCCGCATCCTCGGCCGCCTGCACGATCAGGGGGCGACGCTCGTCTACGTCTCCCACAAGCTGCCCGAGATCTTCCGGCTCTGCGAGCACATCACCGTCCTGCGCGACGGGGAGTACGTGGGCACGTTCGACCGCGCGGCGACGACGCCGCGCGAGATCGTCCGCGCGATGGTCGGGCGCGAGCTCGAGACCCCGGTGGCGGCGAGCGGCGGCCCGCGTCCGGAAGGCCCGCTCCTCGAGGTCCAGGGGCTGACGCGCCGCCCGTTCTTCGAGGACGTCTCGATCCAGGTCCGTCCGGGGGAGATCGTGGGCCTCTTCGGCCTCGTGGGCTCCGGCCGCAGCGAGTTCGTGGAGACGCTCTTCGGCCTCTACGGCGCGGACGCCGGAACCGCGAAGGTGCGCGGCGTGCCGCTGCGGGCCGCGACTCCCGTGCAGGCGGTGCGGGCGGGCCTGGCCCTGAGCCCGGAGGACCGGCAGAACCAGGGGCTCTTCTTCAACCTCGGTGTCCGCGAGAACCTGCTCGTCGCCCGCGAGACCGCCTCCGGCCGCTTGACGATCGACCGCGGCGAGGAGGAGAAGGCGGGCATGCGCAGCGTGGAAGAGCTGCGGATCAAGACCCCCGACCTCCACGCAACACCCGACCGCCTGAGCGGCGGCAACCAGCAGAAGGTCCTTCTCGCCCGCTGGCTCCTCACCCGGCCCGGCCTCCTCCTCCTGGACGAGCCCACGAAGGGCGTCGACGTGGGGGCGAAGTACGAGATCCACGAGGCCGTGCGCGCGCAGGCGGCGAAGGGCATGGGATGCCTGATGGTCTCGAGCGACCTTCCGGAGGTGCTCGCCTTGTCCCACCGGATCGTGGTGATGCGCGAGGGGCGCATCCAGGGCGAGATCGACGCGGCGGGCGCCACGGAGGAGAGTGTCATGCACCTGGCGACGGCGGTACGTCCGTGAACGCCCTCTTCCGCGTGCGCGAGGTGAGCACGCTGCTCATCCTCCTCGTGGAGATCGCCTTCTTCGGCTGGTACCTCTGGCCCGAAGGCGGCCGGACCCACCCGTTCCTCAACCAGGCGAACGCGCTCCTCATCCTGAAGTACTCCTCGATCTACGGCATCGCCGCAATCGGGGCAGCCATGGTCATCATCTCGGGCGGGGTGGACCTCGCGCCGGGGGCGGTGATCGCGCTGTCCGGGGTCGCTCTCGGCCACCTCTACGTGCTCGACGGCTGGCCGCTCGTGCCGAGCGTCGTCGCGGGACTTCTAGTCGGCTTCGCCGCGGGGATGCTGAGCTCGGCGCTCGTCGTGCTCGTGCGCTTGCCGCCGTTCATCGCGACCCTCGGCGTCATGGGCATCACGCGCGGGCTCGGGTTCATCATTACGGAAGGGCGCTTCTTCGACGTGTCCGGGCGCCTGCCCGGCGGCTGGCAGCCTTTCGGCATTCCGAAGGACTGGCTCGCCCCGATCGTGATGGTCGTCCTCGCCGTGCTGTTCCAGTTCTTCATGAAGACGTTCCAGCAGGGCCGCGCCGTCTTCGCGCTCGGGGGCAACGAGACGGCCGCGCTCTTCTCCGGCATCCGCGTGGGCCGCGTGAAGACGATGGTCTACGTCGTGGCCGGCTTGCTCGCCTCCGTCTCCGGCGTGATATTGACCCTGGTTCAGGGGCAGGGGAAGGCCGACCTCGCCACCGGCTACGAGCTGGACATCATCGCCTCGGCGGTGGTGGGCGGGGCGAGCCTCTCCGGCGGCCGGGGGTCGGTGCTGGGGGCGGTGCTGGGCACGCTCATCTTCGGCGTGCTCCGAAACGCCCTGCCCCAGATACCGGGGGCGACGTTCTACGATCGCCTGATCGTCGGCCTCGTCGTGGTCGTGATCGTGGTGATGGACCAGCTCATCGCCAAGAAAGGAAGCTAGGACACCATGAACCGTGGCTCTTCGCTCTTTCTCCTTCCCGTGCTCGCCTTCGCCGCCTGCACCGGGGGCTCTCCCGGGCCCGCGGCTTCGCCCTCCGGCTCCGCCGCCGCCCCCGCGGGCAAGAAGCTCCGCTTCGCCGTGATGCCGAAGGGGCTCGACCTCCCCGTCTTCAACTACGCGAAGGTCGGGGCGGAGCGCGCGGCCAAGGAGCTGGGCAACGTCGAGATCATCTGGCGCGCGCCGGAGTCCGCGGACCAGCTGCGGCAGAAGGAGGTCCTGGAGTCGTTCATCACCCAGGGCGTCGACGGCATCGCGATCTCGTGCACGAACGGCGACTTCCTCACCGAGACGAACAACACGGCGGTGGCCGCGGGCATCCCGGTGATCACCTGGGACGCGGACGCCCCCAAGAGCAAGCGGCTCGCCTACTACGGCGTCGACGACTTCGCCGCGGGCAAGATCATGGGGGACGAGACGGCCAAGCTCCTCGGCGACAAGGGGACGGTCGCGATCATCACGAGCCTGGGCGCCTTCAACCTCCAGCGGCGCCTCGAGGGCGTGCAGGAAGCGCTCAAGAAGCACCCGAACGTCAAGGTCGTCGAGACCTTCGACATCAAGGAGGACCCGGTGCGCTGCGCGGAGATCATCGCCACCGCCACGAACAAGTACGGCGACCTCGGGGCCTGGATCTCGGTGGGAGGCTGGCCCGTCTTCACGCGCAACGCCCTCGATCCCGTCAACCCGGCCAAGACCAAGTTCGTGAGCTTCGACACGATCCCGCCCGCTCCGGACATCATGCGCGCGGGCAAGGTCCAGGTCCTGATCGGCCAGAAGTACTTCGGCTGGGGCAGCGAGCCCGTGAAGATGCTCGCGGCCACGAAGGCGGGCAACCCCCCTTCGCAGCCGATCGTGGATTCCGGCGTCGACGTCGTGACCCCCGCGAACCTCGACCAGTACCTCGAGCAGTGGAAGAAGTGGGAGACGCCCTGATCGAAGAGGCGTTCCTCCGCCACTACGGAGCGCCGCCCGAGTACGTCGCCCGCGCCCCCGGCCGGGTCAACCTCATCGGCGAGCACACGGACTACAACGACGGGTTCGTGCTCCCGATGGCGATCGACCGCGCGACGTGGGTCGCCTTTCGCCTGCGTGCGGACCGGCGGCTGCGCCTCTTCTCGACCACGTTCGACGAGGAGGTGGAGATCGACCTCGACACGCTCGGCCGGGGCGGCTCCGGGTGGCCCGTCTACGTCAAGGGCGTCGGCTGGGCGCTCCTCGCCGACGGGGCGCACCTGCGCGGCTTCGACGGCGTCGTCGCCGGCGACGTGCCGATGGGCGCCGGGCTCTCGTCGTCGGCCTCGCTCGAGCTCGCCACTGCCCGCGCCCTCGCCACCTCTTCCGACCTCGACTGGGATCCGAAGGCGATGGCGCTCCGCGCCCAACGCGCGGAGAACGATTGGGTCGGCGTCAAGTGCGGGATCATGGACCAGCTCGTCTCCGCCACCGCCGAGGAAGGCGCGGCGCTGCTCATCGACTGCCGCTCGCTGGAGACGACGGCGGTGCCCCTTCCCCCCGACGTCGCGGTGGTCGTCCTCGACACTGCGACGCGCCGCGGGCTCGTGGAGTCGGCCTACAACGAGCGGCGCCGGCAGTGCGAGGAGGCGGCGCGCACCCTCGACCTGCCCGCGCTGCGCGACGTCACGCCCGCCCGGCTCGCCGCCGGCGCCGTCCGGCTCGGGGGCACGACGCTGCGCCGCGCCCGGCACGTGGTCACGGAGAACGAACGCGTGCTGCGGGCAGTGGAGGCGCTGCGCAAGCGCGACGTGGCGACGCTCGGGGACCTCCTCGACGCCAGCCACGAGAGCCTCCGCGACGACTTCGAGGTGTCGAGCCCCGCCCTCGACGCCATGGTGGCGGCGGCCCGCAAGCACCCCGCGTGCTACGGGGCGCGCATGACGGGAGCCGGCTTCGGGGGCTGCGCGGTCGCCCTCGTCAAGACGAGCCAGACGGAGCCCTTCCTCACGAGTGTCCTCGCCGATTACGAGCAGCAGACCGGCAAGACGCCGAAGGGCTACGTGTGCCGGGCCTCGGCGGGGGCCTCGGTGCGCGAGCTGGCGCCGAGGGCTTGAGAGGAATGGCCAGCGAAGTCGCGGCGGCCCCGGCGCCGCGCCCGAGCGTCCTCGACCGCGCCTTGCGCGTCTTCAGCGACGTGCGGGCGGGCGAGGGCGGCACGGTCGCGCTGCTTTTCCTGAACCTGCTCACGCTGCTCGTGGGCTACTACGTCATCAAGACGCTGCGCGACACCGTGATCGTGGCCCGGCTGGGGGCGCAGGTGACGGCCTACTCCTCGGCCGGGATGGCGATCGTCCTGATGGGCTTTATCCCGCTCTACAGCTGGGTGGCGAGCCGCGTGGACCGCGTCCGGCTCATCTTCATCTTCACCTCGTTCTTCATCGTCACGCTGGAGCTGTTCGTGCTCGGCTTCGCGGCGGCGGTGCCCTACATCGAGGTCGCCTTCTTCATCTGGGTGGGCATCTTCAACAACGCGAGCATCGCCCAGGTCTGGTCGCTGGCCAACGACCTCTACCCGAAGGACGCGGGCGAGCGCCTCTTTCCGATCATCGCGATCGGCGCGACGCTGGGCGGCCCAGTGGGCTCGCTCGTCGCCGGCAAGCTGTTCGGGAAGGGGCTGAGCGCGGCGGCGATACTGCAGGTCCCGGCGGCCCTCCTCGTCCTCCAGCTCGTCCTCTATTTCGCGATCAACCGCCGGGAGTCGCGCCGTCCCGACGAGGCGGCGAAGGCCCAGGAGCCCCTCGCTCTCGGCGGCGGGTTCGCCCTCGTGTTCTCGAACCGGTACATCCAGACGATCGCCCTCATCATCGTGCTCCTGAACATCGTCAACACGAACGGCAACTTCATCCTCAACAGCTCGCTGGAACAGACCACGGCCGGGCACACCGCGGCCGAGAAGGAGGCGCTGCTCGGCAGCGCCTACGGGAACTTCTACCTCTACCAGAACGTGCTGGGCGTCGTGCTGCAGGCCCTGCTCGTCTCGCGCATCGTCAAGCTGTTCGGGCTGGCGGGCGTGCTGCTGGCCTCCCCGCTCGTCTCCTTCGGGTTCGACGGCCTGGTGGCCGCGGGGGCGGGAATGACCGTGCTGCTGTGGGGCAAGATCGCGGAGAACGCCGCGGACTACTCGGTGATGAACACGGGCCGGCAGATGGTGTGGCTGCCCACGCACCGCGCCGAGAAGTACAAGGCCAAGCAGACGGTCGACACGTTCTTCGTCCGGTTCGGCGACGTGCTGTCGGGCCTGCTGGTCTTCGTCCTGAGCGCGCACCTCGGCTTCGGCGTGAAGGGCTTCGCCGTGGTGAACCTGGTGGTGATCGTCGCCTGGGTCGCGATGGTGCTCGTCCTCGTCCGCCGCTACCGCGAGCCGGCTGCCGCCAGCGGGGGAGAGCGGAGCGGCGAGATCTGCCTAGGGCCGACCGGCCTGGCGCAAGCGTTCCGCTGCGGATTCCGGCGTGAGGTCGCGCTGGGGCTCCGCGGACATCTCGTAGCCGACGAGGAACTTCCGGACCGTGGCGGAGCGCAGGAGCGGAGGGAAGTAGAAGGCGTGGAGCCGCGCGTACGGATGGTCGGCGCCGTCGGAGGGGCGGCCGTGCCAGCCCATCGAGTACGGAAAAGACACGCCGAAGAGCCCATCGTAGCGGCGGTTCAGGTCCAGGAGGATCCCGGCCAACGCGTCGCGCTCCTCGCTGGCGAGCGCGCCCAGGTCGGCGACGCGGCGCGACGGGATGACGAGCGTTTCGAAGGGCCAGACCGCCCAGAAGGGCACGACCACCGTCCAGTGCTCGTTCGCGCAGACGAGCCGCTCGCCTTCGCCGCGCTCCCGTTCGAGGTAGTCGCCGAGGAGGTCGCGTCCCTTCGTCTCGAAGTACCTTCGTTGCGCGGTCAGCTTTCGCCCGGGGATGTGCGGGGCGTGCTCGGTGGCCCAGATCTGGCAATGAGGGTGCGGGTTGCTGCACCCCATGAGCGCGCCCTTGTTCTCGAAGACCTGGACGTGGCCGATGAAGTCGAGGGCGCCGAGCCGCGAGGACTCGTCGGCCCACGCGTCGACGACGGCCCGGATGCCGGGGACGTCCATGTCGGTGAGCGTCAGGTCGTGGCGCGGTGAGAAGCAGAGGACGCGGCAGATGCCCCGCGTGGGACGGGCGCGAAGGAGGTCGTTGTCGAGCGCCGCGCCGGGCGGCGCCTCCGGGAGCAGGGCGGGGAAGTCGTTGTCGAAGGCGAAGGTGGACGTGTACGGAGGATTGGTGGCGCCGTTGGCGCGGCGATTGCCCGGACAGAGGTAGCACGACGGGTCGTAACGCGGACGCTCCTCGGGTGGCGTCGCTTCCACCTGTCCCTGCCACGGACGCTCCAACCGGTGCGGCGAGCAGAGCACCCACTCGTCGAGGAGGGGGTTGTGGCGGCGATGAGGACCGGCGGGCGGTGGCATGGGGGCTGCCGAAAATCATAGCCCGGCTCTGCGGTACGATCCCGAGCGCATGATCCGCAAGGGCTTTCGGATGTCCGTCGATCCCGGCCGGCACGCGGAGTACGAGCGGCGCCACAACCCGATCTGGCGGGAGCTCGCGGACACTCTCGTCGCACACGGGGTGCGCAGCTACACGATCTTCCTCGACGCCGCCACGAGCGACCTCTTCGCCTACGTCGAGCTGGAGAGCGAGGAGCGCTGGCGTGCGATCGCAGAGACCGAGGTGTGCCAGCGGTGGTGGCGGCACATGCGCGAGATCATGCCCTCGAACCCCGACTCGAGCCCGGTCTCTCGCGAGCTGCGGGAGGTCTTCTACCTCGATGCGGGCGACGCGCCGCGCTGATCAGCGCGCTGGCTGCCGCTCGCGCGCCTCTTCTGTCCGGCTGGCTTCCATCTCGCGGGCCAGCAGCTCGCGGGCGACGGGCCGCAGCTCTTCGCGGCGGCCCTCGCCGAGCGCCGTCACGAAGGGCGGAATGGGACCGGTCTTGACGACACCCGCGAGATCGAGCGCGGCGTGGAGCACCCGCGCGGGCCCCCACGCGTCGCGCTTGTCCTCCACGGGCAGGAAGAGCGCACGGAGCTCTTCGGCCCGCGCATAGTCCCGCCGCGTGCAGGCGGCGAAGAGCTCGCCCGAGAGCCGGGGGGCGATGCAGCCGGAGCCGGTCGTGAAGCCGGGCAGGCCGAACCCTCGCATGTGCGCGATCGCGGGACGCTCGCCGATCCCGCTGATGACGAGCCCGCGGTCCACGCGGCGCAGCAGGCCCTCGAGGTACGGATCCCTCGCGGGGTTGGGACGCACGACCGCGTACTTGATGGCCACGCAGACCTTCGCGTCCACCAGCCGGGCCACGGCGTCGAGCCCGGCCTCGTGGTCGGGCCCGAAGCTGCCTTCTTCCTTCAGATAGAGGATGAGACCGAGCCCCGCCGCGTCCGCGATCTCCCGAAGGCCCGCTTGGAGACCCTCGGCGTCGCGAGGATCGCCGCACGGGAGCGCCATCGCTACCGGGAACCCATGCCGTCTCAGGAGAGGGGCCTGGTCCATCGCCCGTCCGTACGATGGGCCGACGCTCGGGATCGCCCAATGCGCCTCGCCGAACCCGGCCAGCCAGTCGAGCACCTGCTCGTACTCCGCGAGCGTCAGGTGGTAGAGGAAGGCATTCCCGCCGTAGAGGAACCGCGAGATCCCCCCCGCCGCCATGTGGGCCACGAGGTGGCCGCTCTCGTCGAGGTCCAGGGGACGGCCGGCCGTGGGGTTGCGCACGAGCACGGGGACGGCGAAGACGCCCCGAAGGTCGTCGGGGCGAAGCGCTTTCTTTCTCATCGGCGAGGCTCTCCGGGACGTGGGCGCCTTGACATGCGCCGAAGATTGTAGTCCCGTTGCCTGTCGCGGAGCCGCCGTCGAGAACAGGAGAGCCATGACCGACCTGTACCAGCCCCGTCCCGAGCACAAGTTCACTTTCGGTCTCTGGACCGTGGGAAATCCCGGCCGCGATCCCTTCGGAGAGCCCGTGCGCCCGGTCCTGAGTCCCGTGCAGCTCGTCCACCTGCTGGCCGAGGTCGGCGCCTACGGGGTGAACTTCCACGACAACGACCTGGTGCCGCTCGAGGCGTCGGCCGCCGAGCGCGACCGGATCGTCAAGGACTTCAAGAAGGCCCTCGCCGCGACCGGCCTCAAGGTCCCGATGGCCACGACCAACCTCTTCGGCGACCCCGCCTTCAAGGACGGCGCCTTCACCGCCAACGATCCGCGGGTGCGCGCCTACGCCCTCCAGAAGACGATGCGCGCGATCGACCTCGGGGTGGAGCTGGGGGCGAAGGTGTACGTGTTCTGGGGCGGCCGCGAGGGCGTCGAGACCGACGCCAGCAAGGACCCGATCGAAGCCTTCAAGCACTACCGCGACGGCCTGAACTTCCTGACCCACTACGTGAAGGACCAGAAGTACGACCTCGTGTTCGCGCTCGAGGCCAAGCCCAACGAGCCCCGCCACGACATCTACCTGCCCACCACCGGCTCCATCCTCGGCTTCATCGAGACGCTCGACCATCCGGCGATGGTCGGGGTCAACCCCGAGGTCGCGCACGAGCACATGTCGGGCCTGAACTTCATGCACGCGATCGCGCAGGCCTGGGACGCCAAGAAGCTCTTCCACATCGACCTCAACGACCAGGCGTTCGGCCGCTACGACCAGGACCTGCGCTTCGGATCGCACTCGATCAAGTCCGCGTTCTTTCTCGTGAAGTTCCTGGAGGACGTGGGCTACAAGGGCAGCCGCCACTTCGACTCCCACGCCTACCGCACCGAGGACGTGGACGGCGTCAAGGACTTCGCCCGCGGCAGCATGCGGACCTACCTCATCTACAAGGAGAAGGCCCGGCGCTTCAACGAGGACAAGGAGATCAAGGCCATCCTCGAGGAGCTGCAGAGCGTCCCCACCAACGGCCTGCCGAAACTCAACGGCTACAGCAAGGCCACGGCGAAGGCCCTGAAGTCCGCGACCTTCGACCGCAAGGCGCTGGGCGCCCGCGGCCTCGCCTACGAGCGGCTGGACCAGCTCACCGTCGAGGTCCTCCTCGGCGTCCGTTAGGCGGCGACGGCGGGCGGACGGGCGAGCGTACTTGAGACGGCGGGGGCTCACGGCGGCGCTCCTCGTCACCGTTCTCACCGTTCTCCCTGGTGTCACCTCGGCCTACGGACAGGCCGCCGTCGAGCCGCCGAAGGCCGCCCGCCCCAGCCCGGTCGAGCGCGCCGACGACCTGCGCTCGAAGGCCAC
>JBKPBQ010000352.1:0-4787 GCA_046726955.1 Acidobacteriota bacterium | reverse complement strand
GCTCGGCCCCGCCGTCGCCGCGCGCCCTCTCCGCGGCCTCCGCGCACGTCTCGCGGAGGTCGGCCAGCGCCGCCGACAGCTCGCGCGTCCGGCCCGGCCCCTCTCCCAGCCAGAAGGGGATGCTCGGGGGCTGGCCCTTGGCGTCGGCCACGCGCACGGTCCCCGGCTCGACGCGCAGGATGCGCCAGGACGCGTTGCCGAGCTGGAAGATGTCGCCGCCGTTGCTCTCGATGGCCCAGTCCTCGTTCACGGTTCCCACGAGCGTGCCCTCGGGCTCGACGCGCACCTGGTAGTCGGCCGTGTCGGGGATGGCACCCCCGGATTGAAGCGCGGTGAGACGGGCGCGGCGCGTGGCCCGGAGTCGCCGGCCCACGCTGTCGCGATGGAGCAGCGCGCGGCGGCCGCTTCCCGCGTGGAGCCGGACGACCTCGTCGAACTCCTCGCGCGCGAGGCTCCGGTAGGGCCAGGCCCGCTGGAGCGTCGCGAAGAGCGCGTCCTCCTCCCAGTCGCGGGCCACGCACTCCGCCACGACCTGCTGGGCGAGGATGTCGAGCGGCCGGGGGGCGGTGGCGGTGCGGTCGAGGAGCGACGTGCGCACGCAGCGCAGGAGCGCGGCCGCCTCCACGAGATCGTCGAGCGTCAGGGGGAAGAGACGGCCCTTGGGCACCCGGCCGAGGGCGTGGCCCGACCGGCCCACGCGCTGCAGCAGCGTGGCGATCGACCTCGTGGCGCCCACCTGGATCACGAGGTCCACGTCTCCCACGTCGATGCCGAGCTCGAGCGAAGCCGTGGCCACGAGCGCGCGCAGCGAGCCGGCCTTGAGGCGGGTCTCCGCGTCGAGCCGCCGCTCCTTGGCGAGGCTGCCGTGGTGGCTCGTGACCGCGTCCTCGCCGAGGATGCGGGCGAGCTGGGCCGAGATCCGCTCGGCCATCTTCCGGGTGTTCACGAACACGAGGGTGGTGCGATGCGTCCGCACGAGCTCGGCGAGCCGTGTGTAGATCTCGTCCCACTGCTCGTGGGAGCACACCGTCGACAGGGGAGACGGCGGGACCTCGACCCGCAAATCGAGCTCCCGGAACGTCCCCGCGTCCACGAGGGCGCACGAGCGCCCGTCGCCGGCCAGGAACGCCCCTACCTCATCTAATGGCTTCTGGGTGGCGGAGAGCCCGAGCCGCTGGAAGGGCCGCTCGGTCAGCGCCTCCAGCCTCTCCAGGGAGAGCGCGAGGTGGGCGCCCCGCTTGTCGCGGACGAGGGCGTGGATCTCGTCCACGATCACGGTCCGCGTGGTGCGGAGCATCGAACGGCCGCCGGCGGAGGTCAGCAGCAGGTAAAGCGATTCCGGCGTCGTCACCAGGATGTGGGGCGGCCGCTTCGTCATCGCCGTCCGCTCCGACGCCTTCGTGTCGCCGGTGCGCACGAGCACCCGCAGCTCGGGCAGGCCGGGATCGAGCGCGCGGATCTCCGCGAGCGGGCCCTGCAGGTTCTTCTGCACGTCGTTGGAGAGCGCGCGCAGCGGCGAGACGTAGACGACCTGCGTCTCGTCGCGCAGATCGGGCCCTTGCGCGAAGAGACCGTCTATGGCGGAGAGGAATCCCGCGAGGGTCTTGCCGGAACCGGTGGGCGCGGCCACGAGGACGTTCTTCCCGGCGCGGACGAGCGGCCAGCCCTCGCGCTGGGGAGGCGTGGGCTCACCGAGGCGGCTCTGGAACCAGGCGGCGACGGCGGGATGGAAGGAGTGCGGCGGTTCGGTCCGCATGATCCTCCCATCCTATCCGTCCTGCCGGCCCGCGGGGGTCCGGAACCCCTACTGGAAGTAGCCGTTCACGTCGAGTATGAAGTCGGTCGTCCCCGAGGGCGCGCACTTCGTGGCGAGGTGCCCGGAGGCGCTCAGGGGCACGATGGCGTTGTTGCCGCGGGTCTGGCCGGTCGACCAGTTCAGCGCCGATACGTCGGGAGCGGGAGCCCCCGAGGCGTAGAGCCGAAGGTTCCCCGCTCCGCTGGTGGTGGTCACGGTGGCGTTGACGGAGACCGCCTTCGCCCCGCTCGGCACGCCGCACGCGCCCGCCACGATGAACAGGCGCTCGTCCCCGCAGGTGAGAGCCGGCCCGCCGAACGGCCCCGCGGGCTGGCGCGTGTCCACGAGCCGACACGGCGCGACCGTGAAGAAGTTCGTGGCGGGAATGTTGTTGAGCGCGCTGGCCGCCAGGTTCGCCATCACGATCCCCACGCCGGCATCTCGGTCGCGTCCCGCGGCCTCGATGTCGATCGCGGACACGTACATCGCGGTCTGCACCTGTACCCCCGACGGGTGAGTGGGCAGGGACTTGAGGAGGGCGGCGATGGCCCCCGCGTGCGGAGCCGCGGCGGAGGTGCCGCAGAACGGGCTGAAGCCCGGAGTCGTGACGACGTTGCAGTCCGCGGCGGTGACGTCCGGCTTCAGGAGCGTCCGCCCGCCGTTCGTGCCGAAGAGCACGTTGCCGGGAGTGATCGCCGTCCCGTTCGGGTTGTAGAAGATCTTCCGCGGTCCGTCGGAGCTGTAGCTCTCGACCGGCCTCGGCGCGGTGAAGGGAGCTCCCGGCGCTACCGTGGTCACGTCGGTGGCCGCGACCGTGATCGTGCTCGCGCCCCCGTTGTGGCCGTACGTGGAGCCGGCGGTGTTGATCGTCAGTCGGCCGCGGTTGGTGTCCACGCGGAGCGCGCGAGCCTGCCCGGAGAACTTCACCACCACGACGCGCTCGCCGCTGGGCGTCGGCCCGACGATCTCCAACGGGTCCTGGGTTCCCGTCTGGAAGTCGGCGGAAAAGTCCACGATGCTGGTGAGGCCGGCGTCGAAGATCAGCAGGTCGTAGTCGTTGCCCGACCCGCCCAGCGGGTCCGACCACTTGAGCGAGATCGCGGAGTTGGTGCCCAACGTGAGGGCGTTGCTGTTGGCGGCCGATCCGCCGGTCAGGCCGTTGAAGGTGTGTATCGGGTGGGCGCCGACTCCGGGGAGCGTCGTCAGGCTGTCCTTGAAGTCGCCTTCCCACGTTCCGGAGGTCCCCTTGTCCTTGCTTCCCGAGTTCGCGGCGGAGCTGAAGTAGAGTGCTCCCGCGGCCGTGACCGCGTTCACGGCCTGCGCGGGCGCCCCGTCCTGGAAGGCCCCCTCCGCGAAGTAGGTCACGTCGTCGATGATCACGTCGCAGCCGTAGGTGTTCCTGAGGGTCTGGATGTTGGCGGCGAAGGTCGCCTGTCCTCCGTTCGCGGTGGCGTAGAAGAGCTGCGCGCCGGGAGCGAGGTCGTGGACGATCTCGAGCATCGCCGTGCCTTCGTCGCCCGTGCCCGCCTGTCCGGGGACGATCGTGACGACGGGGGGAAGGTCCCCGGTCGCCTGCCGCGCGGCGAGGCTGTCGACACCATTCGACAGCACGCCGACCTTGATCCCGGTTCCGTTGATCGAGAGGCTCGTCCGCGTGGAGGCCGCGGCGTGGGCGGTGTCGCCTTGCGAGGTCTGGGAGCCGGTGTTCGTCAGGAACTGCTCCTCGGGGGAGATGAAGCGGACCTCGTCGCGCGCGGCGAGCTCGTCGATTCTCCGGATGGGCACGCTCGCCCGGAACGCGTTGTACCGGGAGTGCGAGGAGATGACGGAGCCTCCGAGGTTGGCCACGAAGCCGAGCAGCTCGTCGGTGACTTCGGCGCGGACGTCCACGACGACCATCCCGTTCTGCACGTTCGCGCGCGCGGTCACGCGGGGCAGCGGGGGCAGGCCCGAGACCATCGGCTCCCCCTTGCTCTGACGGTGGGCGTAAAGAACCGCGGTCGAGATCTTCTGCTCGGCCGGCGTGCGCGCCTCCTTCTCCGCGTAGAGGGCCGCGAGCTGGCGGAGCGCGTTCTCGCCGAGCTCTTCGGCGGCGAGGCGGGGAACGACCGCGACTGCGGCGAGAAGGAATAGAGCGGCAGCTACGAAGCGGGGCTTCGGATGAGTGGGCACGGGAACGGCTCCTTTCGGACTGGACGCACGGGCACGGCGCGGAGGGCTCGCGTAGGCGATTGTAGCCGCTCGGCCCGCTCCTTGCTCCTGTTCAAGGAGGGGACCGAAAAACGGCTTGTGACGCCGCGACGGGGCAGCATTTGTAGAACTGGCTCTCCCTTCTTCTATTCATACGACGAGCGGGCCGCGGGCCGGCCGCTCGCGGGAAAGGAATGATCATGAAACCGACGATGGCATTGGCGGGCGCGCTCCTCCTCGGGAGCGGCGTGTTGTTCGCCCAGACCACGGCCCGGAGCACCTCGAGCGACCGCGACCGGACGAAGGGCGAGCACAAGCAGAGGATGTCGGCGGAGATCGTGTCCACCGATCCGAGCGCGAAGACGATCACGGTGCGCAACCTCTCGATGGTGACGTCCGGCAAGGAGCGCTCGAGCACGCCGGGCACTGCGCCGGGATCCGCAGGCGCGGGGGAGGCGACGCTCCGGCTCGAAGGCAAGGCGGCGGACCGTGCAGGCTCGTTCAAGGCAGGCGACAAGGTGACGCTCGTCTGCACGACCAGCGCGGAGACCACGGCCACGGGCACGAGCTCGGCAGCGGGTGTCCTGAGCACGACGCCCAGGCCGGCGCCGGACACGCCGACGCCTCAGCCTCCGGCGGGCACGAACACCCGGACCGATCCGACCATCCCGGCCGAGCCGCCCCGGGAGTCGAGCGACCCGGCGGCTCCCACCGCCAAGGCCCCGGCGCGCGACGCGGGGAACGTGGCGGCCGATCCCCTGAAGTCGCTGCAGCCCTGCCAGGCCGTGGTGGACCTGTCTCT
>JBKPBQ010000351.1:0-7161 GCA_046726955.1 Acidobacteriota bacterium | reverse complement strand
GTGGGGGTTCGTGACGCTGATGAGGCGGGTCCGCTCTCCCGCGAGGCTCCGGAGCCGGTCGAGGTCCGGCTGGAATCCGTCCTCGAAGGCGAGGGACAGACGGTCGAGCGCGCAGCCGATCGCACGCGGCGTCTCGAGGTTCGTGCCGTAGTTCGGGTGCTCCACCACGACGTGGTCGCCCTTCTCGAGGAGCGTCGTGTGCACGATGAAGAGGGCGGCGGCCGCGCCCGCGGTCACGAGCACGTGCTCGGGACCGATGCCGGGATGGCCGGCGGCGATCAGCTCGCGCAGGCGGAGGTCGCCGCGGTGCTCGCAGTAGAGGAGGGTGAGGTCTCCGAGGCCGATCCGGAGATCGGAGAGCACCGCGTCGCTCACGGAGCTCTCGGAGAGGTTGCAGGAGATGTTGCCGTAGCCCAGCTCCTCGGGGGACTCGCGCTCGATGGGCATGCGTCGGTATTTCATGGTAGAGATCCTACGGCGATGTGCCCTCTCGCATCATGAGACCAGCGCTGCGCGCCATCGTGGCCTCCGCCGTTGGCACCGCCATCGAGTGGTACGACTTCTTCCTCTACGGAGTCGCCGCCGCCCTCGTCTTCCCCGCCCGCTTCTTCCCGAAGGTCGACCCCTACACCGGCACCCTCCTCGCCTTCTCCACGTTCTTCGTCGGCTTCCTCTCCCGCCCGGTGGGGGCGGTGGTGTTCGGGCACTACGGGGACCGGATCGGCCGCAAGGCCTCTCTCATCGCGACGCTCCTGCTCATGGGCGGGTCCACCGTGGCCATCGGTTTGATCCCCGGGTACGACCGCATCGGCATCTGGGGAGCGGTCCTGCTCACCGTGTGCCGGCTCCTCCAGGGCATCGCGGTGGGAGGGGAGTGGGCGGGGTCCGTCCTCCTCGCCGCGGAGTGGAGCGATCCGCGCAGCCGCGGCTTCGCGGCGAGCTGGCCCCAGTTCGGGGCGCCCGCCGGGCTCGTCCTCGCCAACGGGGCGTTCTCGCTCGCCACCGCGTTCTCCGGCGACGCATTCATCGACTGGGTCTGGCGACTCCCGTTCCTCGCGAGCGTCGTCCTCGTCGGCGTCGGCTTCTGGATTCGCGTAGGAGTAGGGGAGACGCCCGTGTTCGCGAAGCTCCACGCGGAAGGGCGGGTGCATCGCACACCCGTGTCCGAGGTGGTGCGGCAACACTGGCGCGAGATCGTCCTCACGGCCCTGCTGCGCTCGGGCCAGCAGGTTCCCTTCTACGTGTTCTCCAACTACGTGCTGACCTACGGCACGCAGGTCCTGAGGATCCCGCGGGGCACGATGCTCAACTTCGTGCTCGTCATGGCCGTGGTCTCGATGGCGGCGATCCCGTTCTGGGGCGCCCTGTCGGACGTCGTCGGCCTCCGTCGGCTCACCGCCGTTGGCTGCGCGCTCATGGTCGTCTTGCCCTTCGCCTACTTCTCGCTCCTCGACAGCGGGCGGCTCGCCCTCGTCTTCCTCGCCATAGTGATGTCGCTACCCCTCCACGACATCCAGTACGGTCCGCAGGCCGCGCTCATCGCCGAGACATTCCCGGGATCGCTCCGGTACAGCGGAGCCTCGCTCGGCTACCAGCTCGCCTCGATCACGGCGGGGGGACCGGCGCCGCTCGTCGCGCTCTGGCTCTACGAGCGCTTCCACACCTCGACCGCGGTCGCCGCGTACCTGTCGCTCAGCGCGATCGTGAGCCTCCTCGCGCTTCGCGCGCTGCCCCCGCCCCCTGCTCGAGCGGAGGCTTGAGGGCGCTCATATCTTCCAGGGCTCCTTGACCACGCGCTCCAGCGGGATGCCCGTCGTCTGCGGCCGCTCGGCCTCCCGCGTCTTCAGGTCGTAGCGGTCGCCGGGGGCGAGCAGGTAGAACGGGCCGCCCGAGTCCAGCCGGCGGCCGTGGTCGTAGATCGCGACGTATCCGTTGCCTACGACCTCGAACTGGTCGCCCTTCACGACGATCGCGGTGTCCTCGTCGATTCCGATCCCCAGCAGCTCCGGGTGGGCCTCGATCACCTCCACGAGATCGAACTGACGGTTCCGCTTCAGCAGGTGCTGGTCGATCGTGACGTTCTTGAGGAAGCCCAACCCCTCCACGTGGTCGCCCATCATCACGGTGTTGCCCTTGGTGTCGCCGCGGGCGAGGAACGATCCCTGAATGGTGGCCCCCGCGGAGGTGCCGCCGATGACGCCCCCGCGGGCGAGCAGCGCCCGCAGCTCCGCATGCGTGCGCGTGTCGAGATAGGCGTCGGCGAGCCGCCACTGGCGGCCGCCCGCGAAGTAGCCGCCGGCCGCGTCGCGGAGCGGGGCCACGAAGGACTCCGAGTCGGCGACCTTGCGGTCGCGCGTGTGGAGGACGGTGAGGCGGCGGGCGCCCGCCTCGCGGAAGACGCGGGTCTCGGTGGCGAAGACGGCGGGGTCGTCGCTCTCGAGGGCCGTCGGGATGACGACGATCGGCGAGTCCGGCCCCCCCGCGAGCTCCAGGAACCGCTCGACGAGGGCCTTCTCCTTGGGACCGCCGCCGATGATCAAGAGGGTGCCGCGTACGGGTCCGATCTCGGGCGTCTTCGGCGGCGTCGTCTCCTGGGGGAAGGCGACCGTGCCCACCAGGAGGAGCGCGCCCGCCGAGCGAAGGGGGATCACGACGCGAACCCCGGAGCCGCGCCCAGCGACCCGAGCACGCGGTCGATGCGCTCGAGGCCGGCGCGGAGGTCCTCGGGCTCGTTGCCCAGACCGATGCGCAGGAAGCCGTCCATGCCGAATTGGTCGCCCGGCACCACGAGGACACTCTGCTCGTCGCGCAGTCGCTCCGTGAGGTGCTTGGAGCCGATCGGCCACGAGTAGCGGGGGTAGGCGATGGCCCCGGCCCGGGGAGGAACGAGGCGAAACGCGTTCTCGTGCTGCCGCATCCACTCCTGCAGGACCGCGAGGTTCCCATTGACGATGCCGCGCGTGCGGGTGAGGATGCGCGCCCGCACCGCGGGCTGCACCGCCTTGCGCGCGAGCAGGTCGGAGAGCGCGCCCGGGGCGATGCTCAGGTAGTCCTTGCGCGCCCAGAGGTCGGCGACGGTGTCGGCGGGACCGGCAACCCACCCGATGCGGAGGCCGGGAAGCCCGTAGGCCTTGCTGAGCCCGCAGGTCACGAGGAGCCGGTCGTAGAGCCCCCAGAAGCTGCGGGTCTCGCGGCCGTCGAGCTCGGCTCCGCGGTAGACCTCGTCCGCGAGCAGCCAGGCGCCGTGCTTCTCCGCCACGCGCACGATCGCCCGCATCGCCTCCTCGGAGAGGATCGAGCCGGTGGGGTTGTTCGGGTTGCAGAGCGCGACGAGGCGCGTCTTTGGTCCCACGTGCGTCTCGAGCTCGCCCACGTCGGCGTTCCATCCCTGGTCCTCGCGCAGCCGCCAGGGCTGCAGGAGGGCGCCCTGGCCTCGGACGACACCCCACAACTGCATGTAGTTGGGGAGCATCATCACGACCTCGTCTCCGGGCTCGACGAGCCGCCACACCGAGATGTAGTTCGCCTCCGCGGTGCCGTTGCCGACCACGATGTTGTCGGCGGTGGCACCGGGGTAGAGCCCGGCGATGGCCTCGCGGAGCGCCGGGGTCCCGTTCGTCTGGACGTAGACGAGGCGCTGGCGCAGGAGCGCCGGGACCTCGTCGGGCCCGATGAGCTCCTCGACCGACAGGGGATGGACACCGCTCTCGGAGAGGTTGCAGGCGACGCGGTTCTCCCACACCGATTGGAACCGCTCCATCTCGAAGACTTCGAGCTTCATGGCTTCTCCACCTCGTCGACTCAGGCGCTCGGGCACGATTATCACCTCGGGCGCTACCCTCCGAGACGGAACGCGCCCGCGTGAAGTACGCTGCGTGGCCGGCCGCGCCGAGCAATCCTTCTCGGCGGCGGCCTGCGGGAAGCGCCATGATCCTTCGATCGGCCGTTCTTGTCGCGGGCTTCGGTGTCGGCCTGCTCCTCGCTCGCGGCTCGTCCGCTTCGGGGGACGACTACGGCAAGATCGACGCGATCTCGCGCAGCGTCCTCGGGATCATGAAGAAATACGAGATCCCCGGAGTCTCGATTGCCGTCTTCCGGGAGTTCGAGATCGAGTGGGCGCGAGGATACGGTGTCGCGAGCGCCGAGGCGAAGACCCCCGTCGAGCCGCTCACGCTCTTCCAGGCCGCGTCGGTCAGCAAGCCCGTGGCCGCGGTGGCGGCCATGCGCCTCGTGGAGGCGGGACGGCTGAGCCTCGACCGCAACGTCAACGACTACCTCACGACGTGGAAGCTTCCGGACAACGAGCTGACCCACGCGAGGGCCGTGACGCTTCGCCAGATCCTGAGCCACACCGCGGGGCTCACGGTGCACGGCTTCAAGGGCTACGAGGCGGGAGCGGCCGTGCCCACCGTGCCGCAGGTCCTCGAGGGCGCACCCCCGGCCAACTCGGAGCCCGTGCGCGTGACCCTGCTTCCCGGGACGAAGTCCGAGTACTCGGGCGGCGGCTACACCGTCCTCCAGCAGCTCCTCGTGGACGTGACCGGCACGGCCTTTCCCGAGCTCGTGCGCAAGGAGGTCTTCGAGCCTGCGGGCATGCGCTTCAGCACGTACGAGCAGCCGCTGCCGGAAGCGCTGGTGAAGTTCGCGGCAGCCGGGCACGAGAAGGGGAAGGTGCTGAAGGGGGAGCGCCACACGTACCCCGAAATGGCGGCGGCGGGCCTCACCACGACGGCGAGCGACCTCGCCCGGTTCGCCCTCGCCGTCCAGCGCGCTCGCCTGGGCCTCTCCAACCTCCTGTCGAGGCCGGCGGCGATCCTGATGACGACTCCCGTCCTGGAGGACTTCGGGCTCGGCTTCGAGCACTTCCCGCCCAAGGAAAAGGAGAAGCGGTACTTCGGGCACAGCGGCGGCAACGAGGGATACCGCTGCTGGCTGCTCGCGACGCTCGACGGGGGGCATGGGGTCGTCGTTCTCGCCAACGGCGACGAGTGGAACGCCGTGAAGGAGATCGTGGACGCCGTGCGCGAGGCGTATGCCTTCTAGGGTCGATGTGAGCCGTCAGTCTCGGCTGAGCAGCTCTCCACGGGTCGCTCGGGCGGCGCCCCCTCTGTCGTAGACGATCTCCCCGCGAAGCCACGTCCGTTCGACGACGCCCATCAGTCGCCGGCCGGAGTAGGGCGTCGTCTTCCATCGATGAGCGACGACGTCCGGGACGACCTCGAAGGAGGCCTCCGGATCCCAGGCCACGAGGTCCGCGTCGTAGCCGGGCGCGAGGCGGCCCTTGCGGCTCCCCAGGCCGGCGAGCTCCGCGGGACGGCGGCAGAGCCAGCGCGCGAGGTCCGCAACCGAGAACCCGCGCGGCCGTGCCTCCGTCCAGGTCACCGGCAAACGGAACTGGAGCGACGCGATGCCGCCCCACGCCGCGAGGAAGTCGCCCGCCTCCAGTCCCTTCCTCTCCGGCGTGCACGGCGAGTGGTCGGAGACGACGACGTCGAGGACCCCCGACCGAAGGGCTTCCCACAGCCGCTCGCGGTTCTCGGCCTCGCGGATCGGAGGCGCGCACTTGAAGTCCGTGCGGCCGTCGGGAATCTCCTCGGCCGCGAAGGCGAGGTAGTGCGGGCAGGTCTCGGCGGAGAGTGGCAGGCCCTCGCGCCGTGCCGCGTCGAGGCTTGGCAGGGCGTCGCTCGACGAGAGATGGACGACGTGCACCGCCGCCCCCGTGTCGCGGACGAGCCCGACGAGGAGCGAGATCGCGTCGTTCTCCCATCGCCGCGGGCGGGACTTCAGATAGGTCGAGTAGCTTCGTGGGTCGCCGCCCGCGGTCGGTGGAGCGGATTCCAGCTCCGCGTGGACGAGCAAAGGCACGCCCAGCGGTTCGAGGACCCTCAATCCCGTCCTGAGCTCGGCCTCTCCCACGTGACCGAACTCCTCCACTCCCGACGGCACCAGGAAGCACTTGAACCCTGCGGCGCCCGCTTCGACCATCGCCGGCAGCTCGCGCGCGTTCCCCGGCACGACGCCGCCCCAGAACGCGCAGTCCACGGAGAGCCGGCCGCGGGCCGCCGCGCGCTTGGTCTCGAGGGCGGCGAGCGTCGTCGTGGCGGGGATGCTGTTGAGCGGCATGTCCACGAGTGTCGTCACGCCCCCGGCGGCGGCCGCCCGCGTCGCCGTCTCGAAGCCCTCCCACTCCGTGCGTCCCGGCTCGTTGAGGTGCACGTGCGCGTCCACGAGCCCGGCCATGAGCACGAGGTCGCCGAGGTCGCGGCGCGGGATGCCCTCGGGCACGGCCGCGGCATCGGTGACCGCCCCGATCTTCTCGCCCTCCACGAGCACCGCCGCCGGCCGCAGTCCCTGCTCGGTGAGGACGCGGCGGCCGACGAGGGCGAAGGAGTACACGGCCGGGCTCAGCGCGCGGGAACCGCCGGGAGGTCGTTCCAGTTGAGGATCGCGTTCCAGACGAGCCGGAAGTCGGATTCCGTCTGGTAGCGGTGGATGGGATCGAACGTGAAGGCGACGACACGGCCCTGGCCGGCGGGAATGTCGAGGAGCGCGGGCTTGCCCACGAGGTCGTCGCCGCCCTTGATCCCGCCGCTCACCACGAGCGGCGGCTCTTTCTTCTCGTCCTTCTTTTCGGCCGAGGCCGGATCGTCGTCGTCGTCCTTCGGGATCTTCGTGCCCCACTGCATCACGATCCGCCCTTCGTCCACGCGCCGGACCGCGTAGACGGGACCGCCGTCGCGGAAGACGGACGTCGTCTCCGGGTAGCCGTAGGCCAGCGGATGGTCGGGCCGGCGGAAACGCGTGCGCAGCTCGCTGCCCGGGTTCACGAGGTTGCGCGCGGAGGCCTGGCGCACATCGCGGACGAGGCCGCCGTCGAGGGGGACCGTGGAGGCCCCGCCCAGCGTCACGAGCACGCCGCCCCGGCGCACGAAGGTCTCGAGATTCTGGAGTCCGGACCAGGTGAAGCCGCCCGTGATGTCGGGCGCCGACGTGGGCGAGCCGTGGCTCGGGAACTCCGGGGTCTTCGTGAAGGCGAGCGGCCCGTTCCGGGGGTCGATGCCGGTGGCGATCTCCTTGAGGCTGCGGCCCGTGTCGGGGTAGACGATGACGTCGAAGCGTTCGCGCAGCAGGCCCTTCTTCAGGTCGTCGTCCATGATGACG
>JBKPBQ010000350.1:0-13533 GCA_046726955.1 Acidobacteriota bacterium | reverse complement strand
TCGAGGCCGTAGTACCCGGAGGAGATCCAGCCCTTCGCCGTGCGGGCGGGGAACGTCGGGTTGAAGCTGCACTTGAAGCCGTAGTGGCTGACCATCTGCGGGAACTCGCGGTCGAAGTGGCGCAGGGTCGGGAGAACGATCCCGCGAAAGTCGATCCAGCAGTGAGACATCTGGTGCATGAACAGCGGGGCGCCGTGGAGGTATTCGTGACCGTAGATCTTTCTCCACACGTACGTCTCGGTCCAGGCCGCGTAGCTGGCCTCCGGAATTGGATGGGTGGGTGACCCGAGGGCGAGGACGTAGAGGATCAGCGCCTCGTTGTAGCCCTGCCAGCGGTAGCGGATGAATTCCGTCTCGGGCCGCCATCCGTGGCTGACGGCGCCCCCCCCGTTCAACGCCCAGCTCCAGTCGGCCCTGCCGTAGAGCTCCTCGGCGTGCTCGCGCACCTCGCGCTCCTCCGGGGCGGAACTGTCGAAGTAGGCCGCGGCCGTGAGCGCGCCGGCGAGGAGGATGGCGGTGTCGATCGTGGACAGCTCGCACTGCCAGGTTCGCCGGCCGGTCTCGAGCTCGAGGAAGTGGTAGAAGAACCCGCGGTAGCCGGTGGCGTCGGGTTCCGGTCCCTGCGGGCTCTCCGCGAAGAATCGCAGCGTGGTGGCGCAGCGGCGTGCGCCATCGCGACGGCTGACATATCCCCGCTCGACGCCGACGGGATAGCACGCCAGCGCCATCCCGACCGCGGCGATGCTCGAGGGCGCTCCCTTTCGCGTGTTGTCCGGCACGAGCCGGCAGTGTCCCTGGGGACGCAAGCAACGGCATCCGCATCTACAATCGGCGGCGGGCACCAAAATGGAGGTCGATCATGCGCCCTGCGCAATCAGTCTTTTCGTCGCTCCTCATTGCCGTCTTCGCTACTGCCTCTCCCGCCACCGCCGACCCGCAACAGCCCACGCCAGCCGGGCGCGCCGACGCGGCCGCCGGTCTGGACCTCACCCCCATCCCGCTTCCCGGCGCGCCGCCCGGTGGTGTCTTCCTGGACTACCTGGCCGTCGACCGGCCGCACCACCGCGTCTGGGTGCCTGCCGCGGGAACAGGGAGGGTGGACGTCATCGACACGAAGACCCAGGAGCTGCACCCGATCGAGTCGTTCGCCACCGCCGAGGTCGAGCGACAGGGCCAGAAGCGCACGGTGGGACCGACCGCGGCCACGGTGGGCGACGGCTTCGTGTACGTGGGCAACCGCGCCGACTCGAGCGTGTGCGCCGTGGATGCCACGACTCTCGCGCGGGGCGGCTGCGTGACGATTCCCGCGATGCCGGACGGAGTCGCGTACGTCGCGAGCACACGCGAGGTCTGGGTCACGACGCCTCGGACGAAATCGATGTACGTCCTCGACGTCTCGACGCCTTCCGCGCCGAAGCTCGCCGGAAACTTCACGCTGGAGGGGGAGCCCGAGGGCTACGCCGTGGACGACGCTCACGGCGCCTTCTACACGAACCTCGAGGACAAGGACCGGACGCTGCGGATCGACCTCAAGAAGCGCACCGTGACGTCGACGTGGCTGCCGAACTGCGGCGAGGACGGTCCGAAGGGGCTCGCCGTCGATCCTACCCATCAGCTCCTCGTGGTCGCGTGTCCGGACCACGTCGAGGTGATGGATGCCGGTAAGGACGGGAAGATCCTTTCGAAGCTCGATACGGGAGCGGGGGTGGACAACATCGACTACGTGCCGTCGAACCGCTCGCTTTACGTGGCCGCGGCGCGGGCGGCGACCCTCACGATCGCCCATCTCGACGAGAAAGGCGTGCTGACCAAGACGGCCGCGCGCGCGACCGCCAAAGGCGCACGGAACGCCGTCGCGACGGACGCCGGGACCGCCTATGTGGCCGACGGTCCGGAAGGGAGGGTCTTGGTCGTCCAGCCAACCCATTGAGAGCGCGCCGGCAAGGCCCTCGTCACCTTGTGAGGTTACGCACAGGGCGCGGCGGGCGCCGGGGGTAGGCTCGGCACCTCTCTCGTACCCGACCACCAGCGAGGAGAGGAGTTGGCCATGACCGCCAAGCGGAGTGCCGTTGGTGTCGCCACCCTCGCGGCCCTGGGACTCGCCGTCTCCGCGCCTGCCGCCGTCCGCTCCGACTTCGACGGCGACGGCAAGGCCGACGTGCTCTGGCGCAACGAGGCGAACGGGCAGAACCGCATCTGGCTGATGAACGGCGCGGCCATCGCCGCGGAGAGGCGCATCGCCCTCGAGCGCGATCGCTACTGGCAGGTGCAGGCGGCGGCCGACTTCACCGGCGACGGCAAGGCGGACATCCTCTGGCGCCACGCGCTATCGGGCGCGAACCGTCTCTGGGTCATGAACACGTTCGTGGTGACGAGCACGCAGCTCCTCCCGTCCCTCACCGATACGGATTGGCGCGTGGCGGGCGTCGCGGACTTCACCGGCGACGGGCAGGCCGACATCCTCTGGCGGCACGAGTCCACGGGCACGAACATGCTGTGGCCCGTGGCGGGAGGAACGGCGCGGGCGGCCCTGCGACTGCCGACCGTGCCCCAGCTCGCCTGGCGCGTGGGCGGCGTAGGGGACCTGAACGGCGACGGGAAGGCGGACATCCTCTGGCGCAACACCGCCACCGGCGCGAACCAGGTCTGGCTGATGAACGGCGGCGCCATTGCGACGACCGGGCTCATCCCACCGATAGCGGATACGGGCTGGGAGGTCGCCGCGCTCGCGGACTTCGACGGCGACGGCAAGGCGGACATCCTCTGGCGGCACCGCAACGGGCCGAGCGCGATCTGGATCATGAACGGGCTGGCCGTCGTTCGCACCGCCGCCCTCCGCGGGATGCACGACCCGGACTGGCAGCTGGGCATGGTCGGCGACGTGAACGGGGACGGAAAGGCCGACATCGTGTGGCACCACCGCACGACCGGCGAGACCCGCGTCTGGCTCATGCACGGAACGACCCGCGTGGCGGTCGTCCGCGTCGCGGGACAATCGACCGACCCCGCGTGGGCAGTGGCCTTCCAGCCCGGCCGTGCTCCCGCGTCGTCGCTCTTCGTGGCGACGCTCCTGCCGGAAGGCGGCGCCGCGACCACGGCGACGGGAACGGCCACGCTGCTCCTCGCCGCCGACGAAAAGTCGGCTCGTCTCGGCCTGAGCTTCTCCGGGCTGACGTCGCCCGAGATAGCGGCCCACGTCCACGGCCCCGCCGATCCCGGGAGCACCGCGTCCCCGATCTTCAGCCTGCCCCTCGGGCCGTTCCAGGACCTCTCCTGGGTGTTCGAGCCGACGGGCGGTCTCAGCGTCCAGGACCAGCTCACCGCGCTGCGCACCGGACGGCTCTACATCAACGTGCACTCGAGCACCTATCCCGGCGGGGAGATCCGCGGCCACTACCGCGCCGTGGGGGCGGCTTCGCCCCCCGCCGTCGTCCCCGACCCCGCGCCCACCACCCCCACCACGCAGGCCGAGGCGCGCCGCTTCCTCGAGCAGGCGAGCATGGGCGGAACGCAGGCCCTCGTCGACCGCGTCCTCGCTCTCGGCTACGCCGGCTTCATCGACGAGCAGGTCGCGCAGCCGCCGTCGACGTACCTCGATTTCGTGAGCGCGGCGCCCACCCTCAACGACTCCTCGCGGGCGAGCGCCTTCCGCACGCGCTTCTACATGAACGCGCTCAACGGTCCCGACCAGCTCCGCCAGCGGGTGGCGTTCGCGCTCTCGCAGATCCTGGTCGTCTCCGCGCGCGACATCCAGGACGGGCCGGGAATGGCGGCGTACGTGGACCGCCTGACCGCCCACGCCTTCGGCAACTTCCGCCAGCTCCTCGACGACGTCACGCTCAACCCGGCGATGGGCAACTACCTGGACATGGTCAACAACGACAAGCCCAACCCCGCGACCGGGCGCACCGCCAACGAGAACTACGCTCGCGAGCTCCTGCAGCTCTTCTCCATCGGCGTCTTCAAGCTGCACCCGAACGGCACGCTGATGCTCGACGCGAGCGGGTTCAAGGGTTCGGGGGAGAACCCGATCCCTACCTACGAGCAGAAGACGATCGAAGGCTTCGCGCGCGTCTTCACGGGCTGGACCTACGACACGCCTCCTCCCAGCCCGCCTCCCACGAGCTTCAACTACACGCCCTACTACCTCGAGCCGATGGTCCTCATCCCCGGCCGGCACGACACGGGGGCGAAGGAGGTCCTCGACGGAGTGGTGCTGCCCGCGGGCCAGGCGGGGGCGCAGGACGTCACCGCGGCCCTCGACCAGATCTTCAACCACCCGAACGTGGGTCCGTTCCTCGGCCGTCAGCTCATCCAGCATCTCGTCACGAGCAACCCCAGCCCCGGCTACGTGGCCCGCGTGACCCAGGCCTTCGAGGGCCAGGGTCCCTACGGCGCGGGGATCCGCGGCGACCTCGGAGCGGTGGTGAAGGCGGTGCTCCTCGACGTGGAAGCGCGGCGCGATCCCACGACGCTTCCCAACTTCGGCCGTCTGCAGGACCCGGCGCTCTTCGTGACGCGAACGGTGCGCGCGCTGGAGGGATGGGGCCAGGGCTACGGCCTGCAGGAGCGCGTGGGCCAGATGGCGCAGAGTGTCTTCTCGCCGCCCACCGTCTTCAGCTTCTACTCGCCCGACTACCAGGTGCCGGGGACGCCGCTGCTCGGCCCGCAGTTCCAGATCTACACCGAGTCCACGGCCATCCGGCGCGCGAACTTCGTCAACACGCTTCTCTTCGGCACGATCCCGCTGCCGTCCTACGCGCCCGCGGGATCGAGCACGGTATACGTCGCGCTCATTCCCTGGGCGAACATCGCGGGCAACCCGACCGCTCTCGTGGACGACCTGTCGCTCCGCTTCATGCACCAGGCGATGCCGCTGGACATGCGCTCGCGCATCATCCAGGCCGTCAGCGCCATTCCCGCCCTCAACCCCACGTACCGCGCGCAGACCGCGATCTACCTCGTGGCCACGTCAGCGCAGTACAACGTGCAGCGCTAGGAGCGCCCCATGACCGCTTCTCGCCGTGAATTCCTGCGCCGCGGTGGCTGCGCCGCTCTCTCCGCGACGGCCTTCGGGTCGATCCTCGGGCGCTTCGGGGTCGTGAACGCGCTCGCCCAGGAGGAGCGCCAGCACCACCACTTCGTGCCCTCCGTGGCCGGGGACTACCGCGCCCTCGTCTGCGTCTTCCTGGCCGGCGGCAACGACGCCTGGAACACCATCGTCAGCCTCGACGACTACGCCTCCTACGCGGCCACCCGACCGACGATCGCGCTCCCGCAGGGGAGCCTCCTCCCCTTCCGCCCTCCGAGCGACGGACGAAGGTTCGGCTTCCACCCGAGCCTGGCCGGGCTCTATTCCCTCCTCGGACAGCGGAAGCTGGCCCTCGTCTGCAACGTCGGCACGCTCATCGAGCCGATCACTCGGAGCCAGTACCTGGCAAGTCCCGCCGCCCGCCCTCCGAGCCTCTTCTCGCACTCCGACCAGGTCTACGAGTGGCAGACGGGGATCGCGGCCCCGGCGCTCACGACCGGCTGGGGCGGGCGCATCGGCGACCGTACGCTCCCGATGAACGGCACGGCGACCTTCCCGATGATCGTCACGCTCGCCGGGGCCACGGTGTTCGGGACGGGAACGGTCGCGCGCGCCTTCGAGTTGACGACCGCGGGAACGGTGGCGCTCTCCGGGTTCAGCACCTCCGCGAACTCGCAGATCCGCTACGGGGCGATGCGCGACCTCCTGCTCCTCGATCGCGACGTCACGCTCGTGCGCGCGGCGGGCGACACCGTGTCCAAGGCGCTCGACACCGACTCCCTCGCGACGCAGGCCCTCGCCCTCGCGCCTCCGATCCAGACGGTCTTTCCCGCGGGCTCGCTCGGCGACCAGCTGAAGATGGTGGCCCGCCTGATCGCCGCCCGGAACCTCCTGGGCATGCACCGCCAGATCTTCTTCGTCTCCCTGGGAGGGTTCGACACGCACGGCAGCCAGCTCACGGCTCAGCAGAACCTGCTCGGCCAGGTGAGCGCGGCGCTCGCCGCCTTCTACGCGGCCACCGTCGAGATGGGTGTCGCGAACGAGGTCACGCTCTTCACGAGCTCCGACTTCGGCAGGGCCTACCGCTCGAACGGACCGGGTACCGACCACGGGTGGGGGAGCTGCCAATTCGTCCTCGGGGGCGCGGTGAAGGGCGGCGACTTCGTCGGGCGCTGGCCCACCCTCGCCCTCGCGGGCCCCGACGACTCGGGGAACCAGGGGCGCTTCATCCCCACGACGTCGGTCGATCAGTACGCGGCGACGCTCGCGAAGTGGTACGGCCTACCCGCCGCCGACGTCCCCGCCGTCTTCCCGAACATCACGCGCTTCGATACGCCGGACCTGGGGTTCCTGACGTAGGGACTAGACGCAGAGGTTGGCCTCGTTCGACCACTCGAGCTGAACCGTGTAGGCGCCGACCGTCTTCGTCTTCCAGGCGCAGATGTCGCCGATCTCGCCGTTGACGTCGTCATACCAGCCCCGCCCCGGAATCGGGTCCGTGATCGCCTCGCACAGCTCGTGCGAGCTGGTCGTGGTCAGCGCATCGAACGCGGACAAGCCTCCGGTACAGCCGCGGCAGCCGGGATAGGGCATCACGGCGTAGAAGATCTGCCCGGCGATGTCGTTGTGATAGCCGCAGAAGGCCTGGCAGGAGGCGGCGCCGCCCTGGACGACCTTGACGCCCGGCGGCAGGTAGACGAAGTAGAGCGTGTTCGGCGTGGGTGGGGGGACGGCCGGGTTGGTGGCGATCTCCTGCTGAAGGAGGTGCCGAATGGCGGTGTCCGACGCGGAGCGCTTGGGGGGCGGCGTCGTGACGACGAGAGTGCCCGTCCGCTTGCCGTGGCCGATGCGATAGGCGGGCACGCTGTATTCCGCCAGCTGGTCGATGAGCGAGCTCGTGAGCACGAAGTCGAAGAACTGGTTGAGCCGCAGCGCGAGGTCGCTCCGGGGTGCCTGCTCCCACGCCGCGCCCCAGAAGATGGTGAACACCTCGGGCCTCGCGATCAGCGGGCCGTTTCGGTAGGTGAGCTCGGGAGCCGCGGTTGCCGCCGCCTCGTCGGTCGGCGTCAGCTGCGCGTCGGGCAGATGCAGCGGGACGATGCGTATCGGATCGGTGCGCTCGGGATAGATCTTGCGGTCGGGGGAGGGTTGCGGACTGGCCATCTGAGGCTCCTTGTCCTGAGGGCGACTGCGAGGCCTGCCGGTCGAGCCCGGAGGCGGGCCCGGGGGCAGGGCGAAGTCGAAGCAGTCGGCCATGCCGTCGGCCGCGGCGGTGCGCTGATTGAGACTCTTCAGCCCGAAGGTGACCTCGCAGAACTTGATCAGGCTGACGTGCGAGTGCCGTTTCCTGGAAACGTGGCCGCGCTTGGCGTAGGCGCCGAGCACCAGACAGGGCACGCGCGAGCCGTAGCGGAACTGCGTGCCGTCGCGCCACAGCTCCACGGCGGGCGGATCGACGTGGTCGAACCACCCGCCCCAGTCGTCCCAGGTGATGAAGACCGCGCTGCTCGGCCAGAGGCCGCCTTGCACGACCGCGTCGACCTGATCGACGGTCCAGGACATACCGTGCGTGACGTTGCCGACGAGTGGATTGCCCTGGTCCGCGGAGTCGGGTGGGTGCTCGCTGGCGTCGTGCGGCGCATAGACCCAGGACACCGCGGGTAATCGGCCCGCGGCGGCATCCTGCTTGAACCGCTCCGACGGGTACGTGTTGCGGCCGGCCAGCCCCTGGATGAAGTCGAACACGAAGCCGCCGTAGTTGGCCCAGGCGAGCTTGGCCTCGTCCAGCTGAGCGGGAAGCGACGGAAGGGCAAACACGGGGCCCGGTCCGCCGCGTCGGTAGTCGGGCGGATTGTCGACGACCGGCGAATCCGCGGCGACCAGCATCAGGTGATTGGGCGTCGACGGCCCCGCGACGTCCGTGAAGTAGTGATCGCACAGCGTGAACTGCCGCGCGTACGAGAAGTAGTCCGGGATGTCCTGCTCGACGAACTGGGCGCGGACCGCCGTGGTGTGGCGCATGAGCCAGGCGGCGTGACGGTGATCGGGATCTCTCGGCGGAGGATTCGGCGAGCGCGGCAGGATCATCCCGTTCGCGCCGGGGAACGTGCCGAAGTAGTTGTCGAAGGTGTGGTTCTCCTTGACGAGGATCACCACGTGCTCGAGGGGGCCGGTCGACATCGTTCCGCGACGCGGCCGGACGCACCCCCCGTGGCGCCGGCTAGTACGTCACCCAGTTCATCGTACGCCTGCTAGGCGAGCCCCCGGAAGGGCACGAGCAGGCGATCCGCAGCTTGTCGAGCGCGCTCACCAGGGGGCGTCGTACGGCCCGGCGTCGGCGGCTGCCGGCGCCGGGCTTCTCGCTAATGGCGGTCGCGACGTGAGGACGGCTCAGTGGTCCTTGTCGCCGTCGTCGTGATCGTGATCGTGATCGTGATCGTGGCCGTCGTCGTCATCGTCGTCGTCCTCGTGACGAGCTGCCTTGACGGCCTCGGCCGCGTTCACCAATCCCGCTCCCGTGAACGGGTTGATCTCCTCCTTCGGCGCGGTGCGGAACTTGCCGGTGCGCTCGGTTCCGTCGTCCAGTGTCACCGTGACCCGTCCTTTGCGCACCCGGTCGGCGTCCACCTGGAACTGCACCGGTAGCAGTGTGGGGAACGCGAAGTTGGCAAAGGTGAGGAAGTCGCCGGCCTTGAAAGCGCCCGGGGCGAAGGTCAACGTCAGCGTGGTGAGGTCGGCACTGCGGGTGGCCGTCACGTCGGCCGGGTTGATCCCGTGTGTCTCGCCCAGGTGGAAGCCCAGGGTAGGGCTGGCCGGGTTGGACCAGTTCATGTCCGGAACGGTGAGGTCGATCGCGACGCTGTGGATGCTGTGCGTTCCCGACTCCACGAACAGCCTCCAGTAGTCGGTCTGGCGTGAGAAGTCGCCGTTGGCCGTGGCTTCCACCGGGCCCGCTTTGGCCCGCGCAAACGTCCTTACCTTGGACAGGGGAACCGGAGTCGCCGTTTCCTGGAGGATCTCGAAGAGCTCGCGAGGGCGCAGGCTGCCCGGTCCGCCCGCGGCCTGGAGGGCGAGGGCGCCCACCGCCGCCGCGTCGGGCGCCGATGCGCTGGTGCCGAAGAAGTTCGGGAAGCCGTCGCCGTCGATGTCGGCGCCGGGGATGAAGAACGTCGTGTCCACTCCGTCCGCCGCGGTGATCTGGGGGACGCGGCGGACCTGCGGCTCGTCGAGCCGATGGCCACGCTTGTCGAAGAAGATCGTGGTCGGCCCCGGCGAGCTGTAGTCCTCTGGGAAACGGGTGATGCCGTAGTACATGGCCGCGACCGCCTGGCCGCGGCGCGCGGCCGCGTGACCCCAGATCGAGGGCGCGTTCTGCCGGGCGCTCTCGCCCAGACCGTTCACCACCACGTACTTGACGTGCTTCGCCCCACCGTCGTTCACCTTGGCCAGTACGATCTGGTAGTCCCCTGGGTTGACCGCGAGGATCTCGAGAGCCTCGTCGGTGTCGTTGGGGTTATCGTCGTGCGTGAAGAAGACGGGCGACGTGGGATCGTCCGGGTCCAGGAACTTGCCTGCCGCGTCGAAGACGTAGATGTTGTAATCGGTCTTCACCAGGCCGAGGTCGAACGGCTCGTCCCACTGGAAGTCGACGATGTCCCCGAAATACGACCGGAAGCTCTGGGTGATGCTGGTGCTGCCGTCCGGATTTCGGAAGTTGTGGAAGCTCCGGGCGCCCAAGCCGTGCGCGGCCAACGCGTCGATGTCGATGTTCTCCTTGCCCTGGGCCACGAGCCGCTTCGCATCCGCGAGAGACACGGGATCGTAGACGGCCTCGTAGGCCTCGAGCCCGTTGTTGCCGGCCGACGAGAAGTAGGCGGCGCCCTCGGACGCGACCTGGTCGACGGTCTGGGCGAGGAAGCCGTCGGAGTACATCGGCTCGGCGAAGTAGATGACGTCGTCGACGATGACGTCGGCGTGGAACTGCCGGCGCAGGTTCAGGATGTTGTTGGAGAAGTCCACCATGCCCGCAAACGCGGTCGCGAAGCCCAGCTGCGACCCCGGAGCCAAGTCGTGGATCAGCTGGAGCATGGCTCGGCCTTCGTCGGCGTTGAACGGGCTGGGAGGCAGGTCCTCGAGGACGAAGACGCCGGCCGGGAGATCGCCGGTGGCCACGTCGTCGGCGGCATTCGGGTGGAAGCCGGGGATCGCGTCGTAGGTGTCGGAGAGTGCGGCCACCCGGATGCCGTGGCCGTCGAAGCCCTTGGCCTGGGCCCGATCCGCCTTCTGCAGGGCGACGGCCTGGCTCTGAACGGCACCCGCCAGCGCGACGGGACGCTGCACGGCGAGGATCCTTCGAACGTCGTGGATCCCGCTCGCTCCCCGCACGGCGGAGAGAGGCAGGAAACCCTCGAGCAGGGTCGGATCCAGCTCGCTGACGGCCTGCAGACGGAAGCCGGCTTTCGTCAGCTGGGCGAGCACGGGACCGCTCTCCGTCCCGGGCTCTAGACGTACGTGGACGAGGACGCTGCCGTCGGGTTTGGCGATGTGGAGCCGAAGCGCCGTGGCGAGCTTGGGGTTCGCGCTCTCGTAGAGATCGACGAGCTGCCGCATGCCGCGGCCGAGCGCTTCCGCGCGAGCCAGCGGAGCTGCGGACAGGAACGCCAATGGCAACGACACGACTAGCGACACCAACCGAAGTCGGCGGAGAAGGGACATGGACTTCCTCCAGCTCATGAAGACTGCCGTCTTGGATGCGGCGGTGTGGCGGCCCGAAATCGAGGCTAGGTGCGGCGGCCGCTCGTTGTCAAGCCTAGCGGTTGAGCCTAGCGGTTGAGCTTGAATCCCAGGAAGAAGGTCGGCCCGTAGAACTCGCGCTGGATCATGAGCTGCGGGCGGCCATTGTAGAAGCCGAACACCTGGTTGTTGAGGTTCAGGCCGCTGGCGATGAGCTGAAGGCCGTTCGAGAGCGTGTAGCTGGCCTGGGCGTCGATCTGGGTGTGCGAGTAGAGGTAGGTGTCGCCGTTCGGGCCGGTGGGACCCCCCTCGGCGCCGTCGGTGTACTGGTACGCCCAGATCGTGGCCGCGTTGTAGGTCACCGCGCCGCGAATGGAGAAGCGGCCCTTGTCGTAGGTCAGGTCCACGTTGAACTCGTTCGGCGTCGTGCGCTGCAGGCGGGCGGTGCCGCTCCGGCCCGTGCTCGGATCGAAGGTGGCCTTGGAGCCTGTGTACGTGTAGTTCGCCATGATTCCGAACCCGCTCCAGAAGCCGGGCAAGAAGCCGAAGTGCTGCTGCCAGGTGACCTCGGCCCCGTAGACCTTGGCCTTCGGGCCGTTGATGGGCTGGGTCTGCTCGTAGCCGGCGAAGGGGCCGCTCGCGATCGTCGTGACCGCGCCGGGATAGATCGGGTCCTTCAGGTCCTTGTAGAAGCCGCCGGCCGAGATCACGCCGACCGCGGCGAGGTAGTGCTCGAACAGCAGATCGTAGCTCTGCGCCTTCGTGGGCTTCAGGTTCGGGTTCCCCGTCGCCACCTGCTGCCGCGTGTCGCTCACCTGGAAGGTCGGCACGACGTCCGCGTAGTCGGGGCGCGCGATCGCCCACCCGTAGACGGCGCGCACGTTCGTCTCCGAGTCGATCTCGTACTTGAGCGAGACGCTGGGCAGCGTGCTCGTGTACTTGGCGGCGCCATTGCTCGAGGTGACCGCGAGGGTGTCCTCGTTCACGGCGAAGCCGTCGTAGCTCGCGTTCGTGTGCTCGACGCGCACGCCGGCCTCCAGCCGGAGCTTCCCGAGCTGCGTCGTATCCTTGACGTAGAAGGCCGTGATCTTCTCCTTGACGTCGTAGTCGTTCGGCTTGTTCGTGAGGGCCTCGCGCTCGAAATCTTCGTCGAAGGCGCCGGGATGGCCGTTGAAGAAGGCGGTGGCCGCGTCGAGGCTGAGGTTCGGCCCCTGCGGGTACCGGCCGAAGTAGTAGTCCGAGACGTCGAGGGATTGCTCGCCCTGGCTCACCAGGAAGGCCGGGTTGCCGTTGGCGTCGAAGCGACGGTCGTCGATCGCGTTCGTCTTGTGCTCGTCGCGGTACTTGCCGCCGATCTTGATCTCGCCGCTGTGCTCGCCGGCCCGATACGGGAAGGCCACGTCGGCGGATACGGCCGCGTCGCGGTTGGCCGTCTTCTCGTTGGTGATGCGATATCCGCTGAGGACGTACTGCGTGGCGTCCAGCTGGTCGACACCGCGCTGCGGCGTGAAGGTGGGGAAGAAGCCGTCGTTCGCGGGATCGAGGAGGAAGGACGGCTGGACCAGGAACGCCGAGCCCGGTCCGTCGGTGTCGGCCTGGCGGGCGTCAACCACGTTCTGCCGGGAGTGGGAATACGAGAGGTTGTAGTCGAGGATGGCCTTGTCGAGCAGGTGCTTGCCTCCGGCGGAGACGCTGTAGATCTGCTCGTTGGGCCGGCGGTCCTGGACGCTGCCCGAGAAGGCGCCGGAATCGTTCGTGAGCAGAGGGGTCAGGAAGTCACCGGCGGAGGCGCTCGTCACCCAGCGGTCGCCGTAGTTGTGGAACTCGGAGAAGAGCCCGCGCAGGTAGAGCGACGAGTTCGGGTCGAGCCGATAGTCGAGGCCTCCGGCGCCCCCGAAGCGGAGCCGTTGGTACTGGTAGAGGCGGTAGTCGATCCCGTTGAAGGCTGCGGTCGAGTGCCCGTCCGGGAGCGCGACCATGCTCACCCCGGGCTCGATGTCGTCGATGCCGCGGCCGTTCCAGTCGTAGGTGCCGCCGACGACGAGGCCCAGCTTCTGGTCCGGGCCGAAGCGTTGGGCGAGCGTCCCGTTGATCTGGTACACGTAGCGTCCGCCCTGCAAGTCGGTGTAGCCGCCCTGGCCGCCGATCGTCCTTTGGGGCTGGGAGCCGGCGATCTTGGTGACGAAGTTCAGCGAGCCCCCGATCGCGTCTCCGTCCTGGTCGGCGGACAGCGTCTTGTGCAGCTCGATCGCCCCCACGAGGTCGGAAGGGATGGCGTCGAGCTTGAGCTGCCGGCCGCTGCTTTCCGAGGACGGGATGTGGACGCCGTTTATCGCCCCGTTCGTGTAGCGCGGCTCGAGCCCGCGGACCTGGACGTACTTGCCCTCGCCCTCGTCGCGCTCGAGCGAGACGCTGGGCAGGCGGCCGATGGCGTCGGCCACGTTCGTGTTCGGGAGGCTCGTGATGACATCGGCGGGAAGCACGTCCACGATGTTCTGCGCCGTCTTCTGCTGGTTCAGGGCCGCAGCCTCGCCCCGGGCACGCGGGGCCGTGACGGTGATTTCCTCGGAGACGTGGGGCACCAGCTCGACGTGGACCACGGCTCGGCCCCCAGGCTCCACCGTCGTGCTCACCTCGTCGTCCTTGAAGCCCACGTACGAGATCCGAACCTTGTACTCGCCCGCGGGCAGGTTCCGCGCGAGAAAGCGGCCCTCGCGGTCCGCTGTCTCTTATACACATCTCCGAGCCCACGAGACGCCTAACGTGAT
>JBKPBQ010000349.1:0-7580 GCA_046726955.1 Acidobacteriota bacterium | reverse complement strand
GCCTAACCAGGCAAACCCGGGTTTGGTCGGAGGGCGGCAATTGACCGATGCAGAGCTTCATGGTGGGCATCAGTCAGGCGGGATGCCGATGATCTGACGGCCAATCTCGTCATCAATGAGAACGGCCGTGGGTCATCGAACCCCACGGCCGTTACAGGGACGGTAACGGCGCCCGGCGGGCGCCAAACGACTCAGAAGCTGCTCAGATCCGCGAGCCCTCCAGGAAGGCCTTGAGCTTCCGCGACCGGGAGGGATGGCGGAGCTTGCGCAGGGCCTTGGCCTCGATCTGGCGGATGCGCTCGCGGGTGACCGCGAAGTTCTGGCCCACCTCCTCCAGCGTGTGCTCGCTGCCGTCGCCGAGGCCGAAGCGCATCTTGATCACCTTCTCCTCGCGCGGGGTGAGGGTCTTGAGCAGAGCCTCGGTCTGGTCCTTCAGGTTGATGTTGATGACGGCCTCGGCCGGGGAGACCACGTTGCGGTCCTCGATGAAGTCGCCCAGATGCGAGTCCTCTTCCTCCCCGATCGGCGTCTCGAGCGAGATGGGCTCCTGCGCGATCTTCAGGACCTTGCGGACCTTCGACACCGGGATGTCCATCCGCTTCGCGATCTCCTCGGAGGTGGGCTCGCGGCCGTACTCCTGGACGAGGGCGCGGCTCGTGCGGATGAGCTTGTTGATCGTCTCGATCATGTGCACGGGGATGCGGATGGTGCGGGCCTGGTCGGCGATGGCGCGGGTGATGGCCTGGCGGATCCACCACGTGGCGTACGTCGAGAACTTGTAGCCGCGCTTGTACTCGAACTTGTCCACGGCCTTCATGAGGCCGATGTTGCCCTCCTGGATGAGGTCCAGGAACTGCAGCCCGCGGTTCGTGTACTTCTTGGCGATCGAGACCACGAGGCGGAGGTTGGCCTCCACGAGCTCCTTCTTGGCCTGCTCGGCCTGGATCTCGCCCGTGGTCACCGTTCGGAGCGTGCGCTTCAGGTCCTCGGTGCGGGCGTCGTGCTCCTCGCGGATCGCGGCGAGCGCGTCCTTCTGCTCGCGGATCTGGTGCCGGACCTCCTTCTTGTACTCCTCGGTGAGCTTGTGCTTGAGCTTGGGCTCGAGCTTGGCGATCTGGCGCTCCGCGGTGCGGATGCGCTCCACCGCCTCGCGGATCCGCTCCACCAGCCGGCGCTTCACCGCCTCGCTGAACTCGATCCGGCGGATCGCCCGCGACACCTTGATCCGGAGCCGTCCGAGCTTCCACTTCCCCTTCACGTAGCCGCGCGACTTCCGCTCGAGCTTCAGGAAGACCTTTCGGTACGCGAGGTAGTCGTGGTGCGCCTTGCTCACCTTGTCTACGAGCTTCAAGGTCTCGCGGATCTTGGTCTCGAGCTTCTCCTCGGTGACCTCCTCCTCGTTGAAGACGACCACGTCGCGGACGGTCACCTCCCGGGCGGCCAGCCGCTCGCCGAGGCGGGTGACCTCCTGGTAGGCCATGGGCTGCCGGGCGATCGCCCGCAGCATCGCGTTCTTGCCGCGCTCGATGCGCTTGGCGATCTCGACCTCGCCCTCGCGGGTGAGGAGGGGGACGGTTCCCATCTCGCGCAGGTACATCCGCACCGGGTCGTTCGTCTTGTCGAGGGCCCCGGGGGTGAGGTCGAGCTCCGCCCCCTCCTCGCCTTCCTTCTGCTCCCGGTACTTCTGCTCCGAGTCCACGACCTCGATGCCCATCGACCCGAACATCGAGAAGATGTCGTCGAGCTCGTCCGACGAGCTGATCTCGGAGGGGAGCATGTCGTTGACCTCCTCGTAGAGGAGGTAGCCCTTCTCCTTGCCCATCGTGATGAGCTGTCGGACCTCGTCGTATTTCTCTTCGATGGAGAGCGCCATCCTGTCTTGTTCCTTTCGCCTCTCTGGCCTCGTCCCGGGGGACGAAAACCCTCAATTATGGCACGAATCCCTACAAGCTCGCCATCCGCCGCGCCAGGTCGTTCTTCTCCCTCAGCAGGGCGTCGTCTCCTGATCCCGCCTTGATCATCTTGTTGAGCTCCAGGAGCCGGGCCCGCATGGGCTGCCGCCGGAGCTCCTTCACGCAATCGAGCGCGGTGCCGAGCGCCGCCGCGGGCGGGGCCGCCACCGCTATCTCGTTGAGCAGACGTAACGTTTCGTCCTTGACCACCGCGGCCAGCGACGCCGCCGTCACCGGCTCTGCCCGGAGGTAGAGGCCTTTGGCCGCTCGCAGCAGCTCCGCGGACCGGAGCCCCGCGAGGTCCGCCTCCGCCAGCTCGGCCAGGGCCGCGTCGATCCCTTCCGCCCCCTGGCTGAGCAGCGCCAGCAGCCAGCGCTCCGCGGGGAGGAGCGCGGCCGGCGCCGGAGGGGCGGCGGGAATCGTCGGAGGCCTCGGTGCGGTCCTCCCCCCGAGAGCCAGCCTCAGCTCTTCGCGGGTCGCCTGCTCGTCGAGCCCTCCCGCCTCCACGACGCGGGGAATCCAGGCCGCGCGCTCCACCGCGCTCTCGATCTTCACGAGCACGGGGAGGAGCGCCTTCAGGTAGGCGGCCTTCCCCGCCGGCGTCGTGATGTCGTTCTCGCGCGCGGCCCGGCGGATCAGCCACTCCACCGCGTCCGGCGCCGCCGCGAGCCGCTCGCGGTAGGCGTCGCCGCCGGCGGCCTTGACGAAGCTGTCGGGGTCGTGCCCCTCCGGCAGCTCCACGACCGAGACGCGCAAGCCTTCCTCGAACAGGATGTCGAAGCTCTTGCGCGCGGCCTTCTGCCCCGCCTCGTCCTGGTCGAAGTTGAGCGCGACCTTCTCCGCGAAGCGGTGCAGGAGGCGCCCGTGGCCGGGAGTGAGCGCGGTGCCGCACGTCGCCACCGCCTCCTCGATCCCCGCCTCGAGCGCCCGCGCCACGTCCAGGTACCCCTCCATGAGTACGATCCGCCCCTCGCGGCGGATGGCGTCCCTGGCCCAGGAGAGCCCATAGAGCGTGCGGCTCTTCTGGTAGACCGGCGTCTCGGGAGAGTTCAGGTACTTGGGCTCCGAGCCGTCGAGGCTGCGCGCGCCGAAGCCGACGACCTTGCCCGACTCGTTGAGGATCGGGAAGACGGCGCGGTTGCGGAAGCGGTCGTAGTGGCCTTCCTTGCCCTGGCGCTCGAGGACGAGCCCGGCGGCGAGGAGCGCCTTCGGTCCGAACTTCCCTCGGAGCGTGCCCAGGAGGTCGTCCCACGAGTCGCGCGCCGCCCCCGCCCGGATCTTCTCGAGCGTCTCCTTCTTGAAGCCCCGGCCGAGCAGGTACTCCCGAGCCCTGGCGCCGGGGGCCGTCCAGAGCTGCCGCGAGAAGTGCTGCGCCGCCGCCTCCAGGAGCGCGAGCATCTCCTCGCGCTCCTTGCGGTCCGGCCCCACCTCGTGCCGGTTCTCGGGAACCGCCACGCCGAACCGGCGCGCGAGCGACTCCACCGCCTCCGGGAAGCTCACGCGCTCGTGGAGCATCACGAACTTGAAGACGTCGCCGCCCTCGCCGCAGCCGAAGCAGTGGAAGACCGCGGGCTCCGAGCGCACGTTGAAGGACGGGGTCTTCTCCTGGTGGAACGGGCAGAGCCCCTTCCAGGACGTCCCCATCTTCTTGAGGCTCACGGCTTCGGAGATCACGCGCACGATGTCGGCGGCGCGCCTCACCTCCTCGACGAACGAGTCGGGGAAGGCCATCAGTCCCGCAGCTCCACGATCGTGACTCCGCCCCCGCCCTCGTTGGCCCCGCCCGCGCGATAGCTGGCGACGTGCGGGTGGTCCTTGAGGAAGCCCGCGATGGCCTTCCGGAGCTTGCCTTCGCCGAAGCCGTGGATCACCCGGATCTCGTGGCGATCGCCGAGCGCGGCGTCGTCGAGCAGCTTGTCCACTCGCGGAAGCGCCTCGTCCACGGTGAGGCCGACGAGGTTTATTTCCGCCGGAGCGGCGGTCCTCGCCGGCCGCTCCGGCAGAGTGACCGAGCCCTTCTTGCCCTTTCCCTGCAGGGCCACGAGCTCGGCGCGGGGAACGCGCAGCCGCTTGCCGGACACCGCCACCTCGGCCTCGCTTCCGTGGAGCGCCATGACGTCGCCGACGAGGCCGAGCGCGCCGACTCGAACCCGCGCGCCGACCACGACTGGCGCTTGCGGAGCCTCCTGCTCCTCCGGCAAGGCCAGCTCGGGATCCTTCAAGACTTCCGTCTGCGCTTCCCGGATCGCCTTTACTGCCTCGCCGCGCAGCCGCGGAGCTGCGGACGCGAGCTTCTGCGCCTTCTCGACCTTCTCCACGGCGGCCGCGATCGCCTCCGACGCGCGACGCTCCATGTCTTCACCGCGGCGGCGGAGATCGCGGGCGAAGACCTCGACCTCGCGGCGCTTGCGCGCCGCCAGCTCTCGCTCCGCCTCGGCGGCCCGCGCCCGCGCCGCCTCCGCCTCGCGCCGCTCGGCCTCGATCGCCTCGCGCTCCCGCACGAGCGCCGCCTGCTCTCTCTCCAGCCGGGCGAGCACGGCCTCCGCCTGCGCTTCCTTGTCGTCGCGCCGCGTGCGCGCGTCGCGAACGGCTTCCGCGGGCAGGCCCAACCGCTCCGCCATCTCGAGGGCGAGGCTCCGGCCCGGCGCCCCCAGGGTTAGACGGTACGTCGGCTCGTACGTTTCCGGGTCGTAGCCGAAGGAGGCGCACGCAACCCCCGGCGTCGACTGCGCGTACGCCTTCATGATCCCGTGGTGCGTCGTGGCCACGACCATGGCCCCGCGCCGGCGGAAGTAGTCCACGATCGCGACGCCGAGCGCCCCGCCCTCGGTGGGGTCGGTGCCCGCCCCTACCTCGTCCAGGAGGACGAGCGACGGAGGCTCGAGGTCGCGCGTCATGGCCACGATCGTCGCGAGGTGGGCGGAGAAGGTCGAGAGGTTGGCCGCTATCGACTGCTCGTCGCCGATGTCCGCGTAGACCCGCTTGAAGACGGGCAGCACGCTGCCCTCGCCGGCGGGGACGTGCAGGCCGCACTGGGCCATCAAGGCGAGGAGGCCGGTCGTCTTCAGCGCGACCGTCTTGCCACCGGTATTGGGGCCGCTGATGACGAGCACCGGCGAGCCGAAGCCGACGCGCACGCTGACGGGAACGGGCTCGCGCCGCGAGCGGCGGTCGATGCCGAGCCGCTCCGCGAGGTTGGCCATGAGCAGCGGATGCCGCGCGTCCAGCAGCTCGAGCCGCGCGTCCGTCGCGATCTCCGGGGGCCGTGCGTCCATGTCGCGGGCGAGGAGCGCCATCGCCTGGACCGCGTCCAGCTCTCCCAGGATCTCGATCGCGCGCGCGAGGTCGGGGGCGCGGTGGCCCACGCGCGCGGTCAGTCCCTGGAGGATGCGCACGACTTCCTGGCGCTCCTCGTCCTGCAGCGAGACGATGTCGTTGTTGAGCTCCACCGCGGGCAGCGGCTCCACGAAGAGGCTCTGGCCGGAGCCCGAGCTGCCGTGGATGACACCGGGAACCTGGCCGCGGAACTCGGCCTTGAGCAGCAGCACGTAACGGTCGTTACGAGTCGTCACGAGCTTGTCCTGCAGAACGCGGTCCGCGTCGCGGCCGCGCAGGTACGACTCCATGACGGTCGTGAGCTGGCTGCGCAGCCGGGCCAGCGCGCGCCGTGTCTCCTGCAGCTTCGGCGAGGCGTCGTCCGCGACTTCGCCCGAGGGAAGGATCGCCCGACGGATCGGCGAGGACACGTCCGTGGCGTCGCGGATTCCCGAAGCGAGCCGCGAGAGCCCCGGGGCGCCCTCCGCTTCCGCAACGCGGCGTCCGATCTCGAGGCTGCCCTCGATGAACGACGCGACGTCGAGCAGCACGCGCGGCTCGAGGTGGTTCCCTTTCAGCCGCGCCGCGGCCACGGCCTCCGCGAGATCCGGCAGGTCGTGGTAGGGCTGGCGACCGGGCGATCGCAGGAGCGCGACGCCCTCGCTCGTGCGTGTCAGGGCCTCGCGGACCTCGTCGGGGTGGGTGGACGGAGTCAGGGCTTCGAGTCGGGTCCGGCCCGCGACCGATCCCGCCTGCATCAGCAGAAGGGCCCGGATCTTGTCGAACTCCAGGGCCCGGAAACTATGGCTGTTCAACGCCGATCGCCTCGCCGCCCCCTGCTGGAGCCCTCCGCCTCACAAAGCCGCCTCCGGCCCGCGCTTCCCGGGCAGGCTCGAAAAGGCACCCATTGACACAACATCATGCCACTCAATGTGTTGGAGGGTCGGGACGCCGACCCCGCGCTCTCACCCGGTAGACGCGGAGGGCCGGACGGATCACCTACAAGATGTGCAGAATCAAGGGCTTTGTCAAGGATTCCGAGTGCCCCGGAGGAACAAGCAAGCCAGATGCCCTGCGCCGAACCCGTTGTCGATGTTCACGACCCCGACGCCGGACGAGCACGAGTTCAGCATCGCGAGGAGCGCAGCCAGGCCCTGGAAGGCGGCGCCGTAGCCCACGCTCGTGGGAACCGCGATCACCGGAGTGTCCACGAGGCCTGCAACCGCGGAGGGGAGGGCGCCCTCCATCCCCGCGACCACGATCGTCACGGTCGCCTCGCGGATCCGCCCCGCCTTGTCCAGCAGCCGATGGAGGCCGGCGACGCCGACGTCGTACACGCGATCGACCTCCGCGCCGTGGAACGCGGCCGTCACCGCGGCTTCCTCGGCAACCGGCACGTCCGAGGTTCCCGCCGCCACGACGGCGACACGCCCGGGCAAGCGATCGGGGGCCGACATCTCGAGCGTCAGGCATCGCGCCGCGTCGTGGAACTTCGCGGCAGGGTAGCGAGCTTCCACGCGCCGGTGAACCTCGGGGACGGTGCGGGTCACGAGCACGTTCTGGCCGCGCTCCGCGATGCGCGCGACGATCGCCTCGATCTGCTCCGGTGTCTTGCCCGCTCCGAACACTGATTCCGGAAAGCCACGCCGGAGTGCACGGTGGTGGTCGACTTTGGCAAAGCCGAGGTCCTCGTAGGGGAGCGTGCGCAGCTTTTGGGCAGCCTCGGCGGGGCTCGTCCGGCCGTCGCGCACGGCTTCGAGGAGGGCGTGAAGGTCCTTGGGGTCCATTGACTTATCCGAGTGGTTCGCTAAACTTGCCGATTGTGCTATAAGGCACGCGCGTTCCCGGGGGAGGAGGCCGTCTCTCCATGTCGTTGCCCCTCCGAATCGGGCATGTTCCTTGCGGCAAGAGGCGTTGTCAAGGGACGCGGTCGTTCTCGCGGCCTGAGCGCCACGTGCGCTAGAGGAGGTTGTCCGCGACGTCATGAGCCCCATCGAGTCCGGCATCCTGGGTCTTTATTTCCTCACCCTGGTCCTCCTGGCCGTGCTGGGCGTGCACCGGTACATCATGGTCGGGCTCTACTTCCGCAACCGGGCCCGTCGGGCGCTACCGGGGCCGCCTCCCGCGACCCTTCCCCGGGTGACGGTGCAGCTTCCCGTCTACAACGAGATGTACGTGGTGGAGCGCCTCCTCGACTCCGTCTGCGCGATCCGCTATCCCAAGGACCGGCTCGAGATCCAGCTCCTCGACGACTCCACCGACGAGACCTCGGCGATCGCGCGGCGCGCCGTCGAGCACTACCGCGCCCAGGGG
>JBKPBQ010000348.1:0-3054 GCA_046726955.1 Acidobacteriota bacterium | reverse complement strand
CTTTGATACAATCTAACGAACGAATCATGTCTGAACCGGTCCTCGTCGCAATCGCGATCGTGTTCTGCCTGCTCGGCAACGGGTTCTTCTCGGGGAGCGAGATCGCGATCATCACCGCGCGGCGGAGCCGCATCGAGGCCCTGATCGCCGAGGGGAGCCGGGCCGCCGGGCGGGTGAAGGACCTCCAGGACAACAGGGACCAGTTCCTGGCCACCGCCCAGATCGGGGTGACGCTCATGGGCACTCTGGCGGGCGTGCTCGGAGGCTACCTGGCCACCCGCTACCTCGAGCCTCTCTTCGAGCACGCGGGGCTGCAGCAGTTCATCCCTCCCGCGCTCGAGGCCACCTTCATCGTGGGCGCCGGGATCGTGTTCGTGGAGCTCATCCTCGGAGAGCTCGTCCCCAAGGCGCTCGCCCTGCGCTACACGGAGAGCATCGCCCTCTTCGTCTCCTGGCCCTTCACGATCATGGGCCGGGGCTCGCGGTGGCTGATCGCCCTCCTGACCGCGAGCACGAGGCTCGTCCTCCGGCTCTTCGGCATCAAGGCCGCGCGGGACCGCACGTTCGTCTCCGAGGAAGAGATCAAGCACCTGGTGAAGGAGGGCCGCCAGCAGGGCGTCCTCGACGAGAGCCAGATGGAGCTCATCCACAGCGTCTTCGAGTTCACGGACATGCCAGTGCGGAAGGTCATGGTTCCGCGCCCCAAGATCTTCGCCCTCGACGCGGACACGTCGCCTTCCCAGGTGGGGACGCTCATCGTGGAGAGCGGCTTCAGCCGCATCCCCGCCTACGAGGGCGACATCGACAACGTGATCGGCCTCGTCTACGTGAAGGACGCGCTGCGCCTTCTCGAGAAGCGGCAGCCGGTGGTGATCCGCAAGATCCTTCACCCGGTGCAGTTCGTCCCCGAGAGCAAGAAGGTGGGGGCGCTGCTCAAGGAGCTGCAGAAGCGCCGAAGCCACATGGCGCTCGTGATCGACGAGCACGGGTCCGTGACCGGGCTCGTGACGCTCGAGGATCTCGTCGAGCAGATCGTGGGCGACATCCAGGACGAGTACGACTGGGAAGAGCGGCCGGTGGAGCGGCTCCGCGACGGGTCGCTGGTCGTGGAGGGAACGGTGCCCGCGGCGGTGCTGCGAGAGCGCTACGACGTGCCCCTGCCCGAGTCCACGGAGTTCGAGACGGTCGCGGGCTTCATGCTCGACCGCCTGGGCTCGGTCCCCAAGGGCGGTGAGGTGATCTCGGTGGGGGACTACCGGCTCACCGTCGTGGACGTGGAGCGGAACCGGATCAGCAAGGTCAAGATCGAGAAGGTGCCGGCGCCCGTCCAGTCCTAGAAGGCGCGACCGGTCCCGCTAGTTCGGGTTCGGGTTGGGCGGCGGCGGCGACGGCGACGGCGGCCGGATGGGCTCGATCCGGGGCGGCGCCTCGCGCGGCGGCGCGGGCGCGGGGCTGGTGGCGGGCGACTCGAAGAGGATCGGCGAGCTCTCGCCGCCCACCAGGAACGAGCGCAGGTCCTCCTCGGTGATCTCGGGCCGCCGCACCACGTGCGGGGTCAGGGTCATCACGATGTCCGTCTCCTGCACTTCCTTCTCGTTGCGGGCGAAGAGCCGGCCGAGGAAGGGGACGCTGGCGAGCCCGGGCAGCCCGGTCAGGCTGGTGCGCTCGCGGTCGTTGATGAGCCCGGCCAGGATGTTCGTCTCGCCGTCCTTCAAGCGGATGGCCGAGGTCACGGTGCGGCTGTTGAAGGTGGGGAGGCCCTGGTAGCCGGGGGGCCCGACCGACGAGATGTCGAGCTTGAGCAGCAGCGACACGTCGCCGTCGTGGTGGACCCGGGGCGTGATGTCGATGTTGACGCCGACGTTCTTGTACTCGAAGGACGTGATCGGCTGCTGGGGCAGCCCTCCCTGGGCGATCGCGCTGAAGGTCGTGACCGGGACCGGCACCTGGTCGCCGAAGCGGGCCTGCGCGGTCTGCCCCTCGCTCGAGCGGAGCTGGGGGTTGGCGAGGAGGCGCGTGGTGGCGTCGGTCTGGAGGAGCCTGTAGATGACGCCGGGCAGCGCGGTGACCACGAGGTTCGCGGAGCTGTAGGGGTTCGAGTCGAGCGTGAACTTCTTGGTGGGATCGGGGAAGATCCCGCCTACGACGCCCTCGTAGCCGGGCTGGCCCGAGGTGATCTGGATGCCATAGTCCTTGAGGTGGTTGCGGTCCACCACCAGGATCTCCACCTCGACCATGACCTCGGCCTTCCGCTTGTCCACGATGTCCACGATCCGCTCGGCGGCCGCCACCTTGTCGGGCGTGTCGCTGATCGTGAGGGCATTGGCGCCGGGCAGGGGCGCCACCTTCCGCGCCCCGAGCACGATGCGCAGCAGGTCGATCGTCTCCTTGAGGTCGGCGTTCGACAGGAAGAGCGTCTTCACCACCTGCTGCTCGTACTCGCGGCGCTTCGCGGGCGTGTCGGGGATGACGGACACGACCTGCGCGTCCACCACCCGGTAGAACGTGCGGCCGACGCTCGCGAGCGCGTTCATCGCCTGGTCGAAGGGGACGTCGCGGAGGTCGAGGTTGATCGGGGAGTCCTGGAACTGCGGATCGAAGACGAAGTTGACGCCCACCGCCTTCCCCAGGGCCTGGTAGGCCTCGCGGAGGCCCGCCCCCCGGAAGACGAGGCCGAGGGGCACGCGCGCCGCCGGGCCGAGGGAAAGGCCGGGGAGCGACGTCTCGCGGGCGCGCGCCTTGATATCCGCGAGGTCGCGGCTCCGCACGCCCGCGTCGCGCTGGGCTTCCACCTCGCGGATCTCCGAGGGCAGCGTCGTGGAAGCGGGATTGAGGTCCAAGGCGAGCCGGTACTCGTCCATCGCTTCCTTGTAGAGCCCGCGGCCGGCGAGACGACGCGCGGCGGTCGTGTGCTCGGTCGAGGCCCGGATGCGCGCCGCCTCCAGCGCTCGGCGGTACTGGACGTTGTCGGGGTGCTCCTTGAGCGCCTTCGAGTACTCGAGGACGGCCCGGTCGTAGTCGTGCGAGCGGTCCGCCTTCTCCCCCGCCCGGAAG
>JBKPBQ010000347.1:0-11213 GCA_046726955.1 Acidobacteriota bacterium | reverse complement strand
GTCCTGGCTCGCCGATCGCTGGCTCGAGCGCCTCGGCCCCGAGGCGGCCGTGGCGCGAGCGCGCGCGTTCCTCGACCCGCCGCCCACGGACTTCCGGCTGAACCCGCGCACCGGACCGACGCCCGAAGGTCTGGCCGAGCTGGGAATCGAAGTACGGCCGACCGACGTCCCCGACGCGCTCGAGCTCGTGTCGGGCCGCCTCCAGGACCTGGCCCGACAAGGACGTCTCTACGCGCAGGACAGGTGGTCGCAGCTCGTGGCGCGACTCGCCGCCCGGCCCGGCCTCGTCCTCGACGCGTGCGCGGCTCCCGGCGGCAAGTCGCTGCTGCTCGCCGACGTGCTCGGACCGTCGTCGCGCGTGATCGCCGCCGAGGCCTCCCCGCGGCGGCTGCGCACGCTCGCCTCCCTCGCCCGGCTTTGGGGATCGCCGAACGTCTTCCCGCTCGGGGCGGACGCCCGCCAACCCCCCTTCGGCGCACGCTTCGACTCCATCCTCCTCGACGCGCCGTGCAGCGGGCTCGGGACGATCGGCCGCCATCCCGACATCCGCTGGCGCCTCTCTCTGCGCGACGTCGGACGGCACGCGCGCCGGCAGACGGAGATCCTCGAGGCCCTCGGCCCGTTCGTGAAGGACGGCGGACGGATCGTGTACGCGACGTGCTCGATCGAGGCCGAGGAGAACGAGGCTGTGGTCGGCGGCTTCCTCGAGAGGCACCCGGAGTTCGAACCCGAGGAGCGACCCGGCTGGGCGGCGCCCTTCGCCGCGGGACAGTTCGTGCGCACGCGTCCGGAAGCGCACGGCGGCGACGGCTTCTTCGCGGCCGTCCTGCGCCGCGGGACCGCCCGGACGGTTGTGGTAGGCTAGTTTTCTTCGCCGGCAGGCGAGACCCGACCCCGAGAGACTTGAGCCTCAAGAGAATCGCCCTCTTCTTCGTCCGGAACGCCTTCCTGGGACTGGGCTTGCTCCTGGTCCTGGCCGCGAGTGCGCTCCTCACGATGAGGGTCGTGCTCTCCGCCCAGGACGTCCAGGTACCGACCGTGGTGGGCCGGCGCGTCCCGGAGGCGGGGGCGCTCGCCGCCCGCTTGGGCCTCTCGCTCCGTGTCGAGGGGAAGAAGTACGACACACGCGTGCCCGCGGAGCACATCGTGGCGCAGGAGCCGAGCGGGGGCTCGACGCTCAAGGCCCACAGGAGCATCCGCGTCTGGCTCAGCCTCGGCCCGCGACGGCTGAACGTTCCTGCGGTGGAGGGCGAGAGCCTGCGCAGCGCCCGTATCGCGCTCGAGCAGGCGCAGGTGCCGCTGCGCCGCGTGGTCGAGGTGGAGGATCGAAATGCCGAGGGCACCGTCCTCGTGCAGCGCCCTCCCGCCGGCGAGACGGACGCAGTCGAAGACGGCCTCGCCGTCCTCGTGAGCCGCGGCCCGCTCGGCACGGACTACCTGATGCCCGACCTGATTGGACGCCAGGCCGCCGACGTCATGGACACGCTGCGCCGCGCCGGCCTCAAGGTCGCGGAGATCCGCTATCGGACGTATCCCGGAGTGGCTCCAGGGATCGTCCTCCGACAGATCCCCGCCGCGGGACACGCCGTCTCCGCGCGCACGCCCTTGAGCCTCGACGTGAGCAAGGAGACACCGTGATCCTCGCTCCCTCCATCCTCGCCGCGGACTTCGCGCGGCTCGGCGAAGAGATCGCCGCCGCGGAGCGCGGAGGCGCCGGCGTCATCCACGTGGACGTGATGGACGGCCACTTCGTCCCCAACATCACCCTCGGTCCGCCCGTCGTGAAGTCCATCCGCAAGACGACGAAGCTGCCGCTCGACTGCCATCTGATGATCGAGAACGCCGACGACTACCTGGACGCATTCGTGGACGCGGGGGCGAGCTGGATCAGCCTGCACGTGGAGGCCGTCCCCCACCTGGAGCGCGCGGTATCGCACCTCGCGAAGCGGGGCGTGAAGCGCGGGGCGGTGCTGAATCCGGCGACGCCGCTCGTCACGCTCGAGGAGATCCTGCCGGAGCTCGACTACGTGCTCGTCATGTCCGTCAACCCGGGCTTCGGCGGGCAAAGCTTCCTTCCCTCGAGCCTCGACAAGATCCGCCGGCTCCGCGACATCGTGACGGCCCGCGGGCTCTCCACGCGCATCGAGGTGGACGGCGGGATCGGCCCCGAGAACATCCGCAGCGTGGTCGAGGCGGGGGCCGAGATCATCGTGGCGGGAAGCGCCGTCTTCGGAGGCGGCGAGGCCGAGAAGAATGCCCGCCGGCTCATCGAGGCCGCCTCGTGAGCGGGCTCTCCTCCTCGAGGATCCGGGTGCGCTACGCGGAAACGGACCAGATGGGCGTCGCTTATCACGGCGGCTACTTCGCCTGGTTCGAGGTCGGACGCACGGACCTCCTGCGCGCGCGGGGCGTGACCTACCGCGAGCTCGAGTCGCGCGACGTCCGGCTCCCGGTGATCGAGACGGGAGCGCGCTTCCTGCGCCCGGTGCTGTACGACGACCTCATCGAGATCCGGACGCGCGTCTCCGAGGTCTCGGGCGCGCGGCTCCGCTTCGACTACGAGCTGCACCGCGACGGGACGGACGGCCCCCTCGCCACCGCCTTCACAGCCCACGCTGCCGTCAACGGCAAGGGGCGACCTCGTCGGCTCCCTGCCGACGTCCTGAGCCTGCTCGCGTGAAGGCCGTCGTCACCGGAGCCGCGGGTTTCATCGGCTCGAGCCTCGTGGACAGCCTTCTGGCCGACGGTCATCAGGTCGTGGGCGTGGATGCGTTCACGGACTACTACGAGCGATCCGTCAAGGAGTCCAACCTCCAAGCGGCGTTGCGAAACTCCTCCTTCCGTCTCCTCGAGGGTCGCGTCCAGGACCTTGCCCTCGAGCCAATCCTTGGCGGCCAGGAGGTCGTCTTCCACCTCGCGGCCCAGGCGGGCGTTCGCGCCTCGTGGGGCCGGGAGTTCAGCCACTACACCGACCACAACGTCCTCGGCACCCAGCGCGTGCTCGAGGCCGCGCTGCAGGCGGGGCGGCCGCGCGTCGTGTACGCCTCGTCCTCGTCGGTCTACGGCGACAGCGACGTCCTGCCCCTGCGGGAGGACGCGCCCTGCCGCCCGGTGTCTCCTTACGGGGTGACGAAGCTCGCGGGCGAGCACCTGGCGGTTCTCTACGCGAAGAGCTTCGCGCTGCCGACGGTGAGCCTGCGCTTCTTCACCGTGTACGGGCCCCGACAGCGGCCGGACATGGCCTTCCACCGCTTCCTGAAAGCCGCCCGCGACGGCGAGGCCATCCGGGTCTTCGGCGACGGCCGGCAGACGCGCGACTTCACGTACGTGAGCGACATCGTGGCCGCCATCCGGGCCGCTGCGGTTTCCGGCCGCCCTGGCTCCGTGTATAACGTGGGCGGCGGCGAGCGCCTCGCGCTCCTCGACGTGCTGCGCACGATGGAGGGCGTCACGGGACGCCCCTTCCGCATCGTGCACGAAGACGCCCAGAAAGGTGACATGAAGGACACGTTCGCCGATACCTCCGCCGCGCGCCGCGACCTGGCTTTCCGCTCGACGGTCGCGCTCGGCGAAGGCCTCGAGCGCGAGTGGGCCTGGATCCGGGGGCGCTCGTGAAGAAGGCCGCGCTCGTCGCCCTCGCCGCGGCGCTCGGGGGCTGCGCGCACAGCGGGGTCGACACCGCCTCGCTCTCGAGCGGCTCCGACGCCATCGTCTGGGACGCGGCGCAGAAGGCCTACCAGAAGAAGCAGTGGGACAACGCCCGGCAGTACTACAAGAGGATCGTGGACGGGTTCCCCAACAGCGAGTACGGTCCGGGGGCTCGGCTCGGCCTCGGACAGAGCTACTTCGAGGAGGGCGGCACCGCCAACTACGTCCTCGCCGTGGCAGCGCTCCGCGAGTTCCTCACGCTCTATCCGTCGCATCCCCGCGCCGACTTCGCGCAGTTCCTGGTCGGCGAGTCGTACTTCAAGCAGAAGAACGGCCCCGACCGCGACCAGACCCAGACGAGGAAGGCCCTCGACGAGTACGAGCGGCTGCTCGACATCTACCCGAACTCCCCGCAGGTCGAGAAGGCGCGCAACCGCATCCGCGAGTGCCGGGAGAGCCTGGCCCGGTCCGAGTACCTGGTGGGATGGTTCTACCAGAAGGGCCGATCGGCCTGGAGGGCGGCGATCCTCCGTTACGAAGGGATCCTGACCGATTACCCCGACTACGAGCGGCTCGACGAGGTCCTCTTCCACCTGTCCGAATGCCTCGATGCGGCCGGCCGGCGCGGCGAGGCCCTGCCTCTCCTCGACCGGCTGCTGGGGGAGTACCCCCAGAGCGAGTACGCCGACGACGCCCGAAAGCTGAAGGACCAGCTCGCCCAGCGGATCTCGACACCCCCCGAGCAGCCGGCCTCCCGGGCACCGAAGGCGCCCCCCCAGCCCCAGCCCACTCCTAGCCCCTCGCCGCCGGCCCAGAAGAGTTAAAGGATCACTTTCGGATTCGGCAAAAAACTGCTTGACCGCAGGACATTTCTCCTGCTACCGTCCGGCAGCAGACCCGGGTGTATCGAGCGTCGGCCGAGTATCACTTGTTGATCGCGGGACGGACCGGGCCCGTCCGGGAGGATAGGCAGTGAGAACGAAGGTCATCCTGGCTGGTCTCATCTGCTTCGGGTTCGCGCTCGGATCGGCCGAGGCCCAGAAGGCTCCCGCCCGGCCCGCGCCGGCGGCCCCTGCCACCGCGCTCCAGACGGGCCCCGCGACCGTGGCCCCCCACTGGTCGCGCAACAAGTACCCGGACTCGATCCCCGAGGGGGCCGTCTACTACATCGTCGAGAAGGGCGACACCCTCTGGGACATCTCGGCCCGCTTCCTGGCCAACGCCTACCTCTGGCCCCAGATCTGGGACCAGAACAAGTACATCGCCGACGCCCACTGGATCTACCCCGGCGACCCGATCATCCTGCCCAAGCTCGCGCTCGTGGCGGCGGGAGCGGGCATCCCCGGCGCGCCTGGCGAGGAGGGAATACCGGAAGGCCCCGAGGGCGCGCTCCCCGGCGAGGCGGGAGCTGCCGGCGGGCCGGCCGCGGCCGCCCTGGTGCCCGTGACGGAGGAGACGACGCTCCAGTGCGCGGACTACGTCGTCCAGGAGCGTGAGGACGAGAGCCTGGAGATCATCGGCTCCGAGCAGGGCAGCAGCAAGATCGGCCTGGCCGAGCGTGACATCGTCTACCTGAACAAGGGCAGCAACGCGGGGGTGAAGGCCGGCGAGCTCTACTCCATCCAGCACGCTTCCTACGCCGTCCATCATCCGATCAACGGCCACAAGATCGGCACCAAGATCGAGACCCTGGGCTGGCTCCAGGTCATCCTCGTGCAGGAGAACAGCGCGTCCGCCGTCGTCGAGACCTCGTGCCTCGACATCCACGCCGGCGACTACCTCCGGCCGTTCGAGAAGGTGAACGTCCCCCTGGTCGTGACCCGGCCCCCCGCCACCCGCCTCACGCCGCCGAGCGGCAAGCTCAACCAGTACGTGGTGGACATCGGCTTCGACGCCACGATCGCCGGCGAGGGCCAGCTGGTCACGATCGACGCGGGCTCGGAGAGCGGCGTCGCCCCTGGCAACGTGTTCGCGGTCTTCCGCATCGACTACCCGTCCTTCCCCACTCCGCGCAACGTGGTGGGAGAGGTCACGGTCATCTCGGTGCGGGAGAAGACCGCGACCGCCAAGATCACCTACAGCGCCGACGCCATCATGGTCGGGGACATGGTGGAGCTGCGGTAGGCTGGCCGCTCCTTTCGAGCACGTCCGGGCCTGGCCTTCGCGCCAGGCCCTTTCTATTTGAGGCCGGCCTCGGCCGCGGAGCGGAAGGGCTTGCCGTCGGACGGCTCCTCGGACCGCGCCGGGCTGCGCAGGACGTCGCGCCAGAACCGCACGAAGTAGTCGATCCCCGACACCACGGTCATGGCCACCACCGCCCACAGGCAGACGATGGCGAGCAGCCGGATCTGCGGGAAGGGGCGCGAGAGCAACAGGAGGAAGATCGCCACCACCTGCGACACCATCTTTCCCTTGCCGAGCGGAGAGGCGGCGATCAGGATCCCGCGCCCGGCGGCCACGTTGCGGAGGCCGGTGACGGCGAGCTCCCGGCCGAGGATGATCATCACCATCCAGGCGGGGGCGAGGCCCATCTCCACGAGCGACAGGAACGCTGCGGCGGTGAGCAGCTTGTCCGCCAGGGGATCGAGGAGGATCCCGAGCTTCGTGACCTGGTTCCGGCGGCGCGCGAAGTAGCCGTCCAGGTAGTCGGTGAGCACGCCCAGGCCGAAGATCCCCGCCCCCAGGAAGAGCCCGCCTTCCGCCCGCGTGAGGAGCACGACCACGAGGACGGGGACCAGGAAGATGCGGAGCAGGGTGAGGGCGTTGGGCAGGTTCAACGCCGCCTCCTCCTCAGATCCTGAGGACCTTGTCCGACGCGATCCCGCGCGTGGCGTTGCGGGTGTCGAGGACGAGGGACGCCGAATCCACGATTTGTCCCCACGGATAGCTCGAGTGGTCGGTCACGATCACCACGATGTCCGCTTCCTTCACCGAGGGCAGGAGCTCGACCGAGCGCAGCGTCGTTCCGTCGAGCGAGAGCTCGCTCACGTGCGGGTCGTGGTAGAGCACGCGCCCGCCCCGTCTTTCCAGTATGCGCAAGATGTCAAGGGCGGGCGACTCGCGGACGTCCTCCACGTCGCGCTTGTAGGTGACGCCGAGGACGAGGATGCGGCTGCCCTTGACGCTGCGCTCCTTCTGGTTGAGCGCCTCCGCCACCCGCGCGCAGACGTACTCTGGCATCTCGGAGTTGATCTCGCCCGCGAGCTCGATGAAGCGGGCGCGGTAGTTGAGGGTCTTCAGCTTCCAGGAGAGGTAGAGGGGGTCGATGGGGATGCAGTGCCCTCCCAGCCCCGGGCCCGGATAGAACGGCATGAAGCCGAAGGGCTTGGTGGCGGCGGCGTCGATGACCTCCCAGACACTCACCCCGAGCCGGGCGCACATGAGCGCGACCTCGTTCACGAGGCCGATGTTCACGCTGCGGAACGTGTTCTCGAGGAGCTTCACCATCTCGGCCGCACGGGTCGAGGAGACCGCGATCACGGTGTCTATGGCCTGGGCGTAGAGCGCCTGCGCCACCTCGGTGCAGGCGGGGGTCACGCCCCCGATGATCTTCGGCGTGTTCCGCGTGTGGAACTTCGGGTTCCCGGGGTCGACACGCTCCGGGGAGAAGGCGAGATAGAAGTCCTCCCCGGCCGTGAACCCCTTCTCCTCGAGGAGGGGCAGGATGAGCTCCTCGGTGGTACCGGGGTAGGTCGTGCTCTCGAGGACCACGAGCTGTCCCTTGCGCAGGTGCTCGGCGATCGCCTTCGCCGCGTCCACGACCATGGACAGGTCGGGGTCCTTCGTCTTGCTCAGGGGAGTGGGCACGCAGATGATGATCGCGTCCGCGTCGGTCAGCCGGTCGAAGTCGACGCTCGCGGAGAGCCGCTTCTCGGCGACGAGGGCGCTCACCTTCTCCGCCGGCACGTCCCGGATGTGCGATTCGCCGCGGTTGACACCGTCGACCTTCTCCTGCGAGAGGTCGAGGCCCGTCACGCGGAAGCCGGCGCTCGCGAACTCCACCGAGAGCGGCAGCCCGACGTAGCCGAGACCGATGGTCGCGACGTGGGCCTGGCGCTTCGCGAACTTCGCCTTGAGGTCGGAGGTCTCCGTCATCTCGTGTCTTGCTCCTGCTCGCCACTATAGAAGACCTGGTTTGGGGGTGTCAAACCCGTCCTGACCGGAACTGACTCGACTGCAAAGAGATACGACGGGTCATCGCGCCGGCGGGGGCGACGCTTCGAAAGTCGCCAGGGACGGGGGGCGCTCCTTCTGCAGCCGCGCCGCCACCGTCTCCGCCGCGGCCAGGGCACGGATGACGTTCCCCCCGGCGAGCTTCTCGAGATCCTCGTCCCGCCAGCCCCGCCTCACGAGCTCGGCGAAGAGGTAGGGATAGCGGGTGACGTCCGCGAGGCCCTCGGGCATGTCGACACCCGCGAAGTCGCTGCCGATCCCCACGTGGTCGACGCCGGCCACGCGCGCGGCGTGGTCGATGTGGTCGGCCACGTCCTTGATCGTGGCCTTGGGCTTGGGTCCTGCCTCTCGTTCGCGCTCCTTCGCCAGCCGGTTGAGGTCGTCCACGGTCACGGCGCCCTGGAGCTGGACGAGCAGCGGGGCCTCCCACTCCATCACCTGGCGCGAGACGAAGCCGGGGATGAACGTGATCATGACCACTCCCCCGTTCCGCGCCAGCGCGCGCAGGACGTCGTCGGGCACGTTCCGGGGGTGATCGGTAACGGCGCGCGCGCTCGAGTGGGAGAAGATGACCGGCGCCTCGGAGACCTCGAGCACCTGGCGCATGACGGCCGGCGAGACGTGGGAGATGTCCACGAGCATGCCCAGCCGGTTCATCTCCCGCACCACCTCGCGGCCGAAGGACGCTAGGCCGCCGAGCTTCGGCTCGTCCGTCGCGGAGTCGGCCCAGTCGGTGTCGCGGCCATGGGTGAGCGTCATGTACCGGACGCCGAGCTCGTAGTAGGCGCGCAGCGGCCCCAGGCTGTTCTCCAGGGCGCGGCCGTTCTCCATCCCCAGAAGCGAGGCGATCTTCCCCGCCCGGAACGCGGCCGGGATTTCCGCGGCGCGCGTGGCGAAGACGAGGTCGTCCGGATAGGCCGCGATCATCCGCCGGGCGAGCTCGATCTGCTCGAGCTGGAGCCGCGCGCTGCCCGAGTCCACGGACGGGATCCAGACCGACCAGAACTGCGCCGCCACCTGTCCCTGGCGGAGGCGCGGGATGTCCGTCTCGTGCGGCGTCCGCCGGCGGAGGTCGTACCTGGAGACGTCGCCGCCCGCGGTCTCGCGCACGAGCCACGGCGTGTCGTTGTGACCGTCGACGAGCGGCGCCTTGCGCAGGACGGCGCGGGCCCGGCGGAGCGCGGGGTCGTCCTCTTCCTGCGCCGTAGCGCGAGGCACTGCCGCCACGAGCACGAAGAGCACCGGGACGGCTCGCCTCAGGCACGACATGGGTTCCTCCTGGCCGAGTGGAGAGCGGAGTCTAGCACCCGATGCTATGCTCCACCCGACTCATGCCTCGCCGACAACCTCGATGAAGGCGGTCATTCTCGCCGGCGGAGAAGGAACGCGCCTCCGGCCGCTCACGCTCTCGGCGCCGAAGCCCGTGGTTCCCGTCGTGGACCGGCCGTTCCTCCGCCACCAGCTCGATCTCCTGGCGACCGCGGGCGTCCGCGAAGTCGTTTTCTCCGTCGCCTACCGGCCGGAGCGCATCCAGGCGGTCTTCGGCGACGGGAGCGCCTTCGGCTTCAAGATCCACTACGCGTTCGAGGAGTCCCCGCTCGGAACGGGAGGGGCCGTCAAGAACGCCGAGCCCTTCCTCGACGAGCGCACGGTCGTCCTGAACGGCGACGTCCTGAGCGACCTCGATCTCTCCGCGGTGGTGGCGAGCCACGCCGCGCGCAAGGCGTCGGCGAGCATCGTGCTCACCCCCGTCCCCAATCCCGCCGCCTTCGGCCTGGTGGAGACCGAAGCCGACACGCGGGTTCGCCGCTTCCTCGAGAAGCCCAAGCCCGACGAGATCACGACCAACACGATCAACGCCGGCGTCTACGTGCTGGAGACGCGCGTGCTCGACCTCATCCCTCCCGGCGTCGTCCACTCGATCGAGCGCGGGTTCTTCCCCGCGCTCCTGGCTCGCGGCGACCTCGTCCTCGGCCCGGTCCACCGGGGCTACTGGATCGACATCGGCACGCCGGAGAAGTACCGCAAGGTGCACCGGGACATACTCTCCGGCGCGTTTCTCGTTTCCCTCGACGGCGAGCGGAAGAGCGGCGGCTTCGTCCATCCCTCCGCGCAGATCGACGACAAGGCCGAGCTCGTGGCCCCTTTCTACGTGGGACCGCAATCGGTCGTGGACGCGGAAGCGCGCGTGGGCCCGTGGGCGGTCCTGGTGGAGGGAGTTCAGGTCGGCGCGCGGGCCCGGGTGGAAGACTCCGTGCTGTGGGCGGGCTGCCTGGTCGAGCCGGAGGCGACGGTGGTGGGAGCGCTCTTCGGACCGAGCGTGCGGGTGGGGGCGAGCGCCTCGGTGACGGGCGCAGTGCTCGGCGAGGGGACGTTCGTCACCGAGTACTCCCGCACGGCGTGACGAAGCAAGCCCGGCGAGCCCGCGCGTGATCGACGCGAGCATCTTCAAGGCCTACGACGTGCGCGGGATCCACCCGACGCAGCTCGACGGCACGGTCGCCTGCCAGGTGGGCCGGGCCTTCGTGCACTACCTGGGGGCGCGCCGGATCGCGGTCGGACGCGACGTGCGGGTCTCCTCGCCCGAGATCGCGGCGGGCTTCCTCGCGGGCGCGCGCGCCGAAGGCTGCTACGTCACCGACATCGGTGTCGCGAGCACGGACATGCTGTACTACTTCGTGGCCCGCCACGGCCTCGACGGGGGCGCGGTCATCACCGCCTCCCACAATCCGCGCGAGTGGAACGGCATCAAGATGGTCCGCAAGGACGCGCTCGCCCTCTCCGGGGACGCGGGGATCAAGGAGATCAAGGAATGGGTGACGGCGGGGCGCTTCACCGGTTCCTGTCCCCCTGGCGAGCGCTCGAACCCGGTCTCGACCCTCGACGACTACACGCGGCACTGCCTCAGCTTCATCGACCCGACGCTCGTCCCGCGCCTCCGTGTCGTCCTCGACCCCGGCAACGGGATGGGTGCGCTCGGGGCGAGCGCGCTCTTCGAGCGCCTCCCTGCCGTCGAAACGATCCGGATGTACTTCGACCTCGACGGTAGCTTCCCCAACCATCCCCCGGACCCTCTGGAGGAGCCGAACCGGCGCGAGATCATGGCTCGGGTCGCTGCGGAGAAGGCCGACCTCGGCATCGCCTGGGATGGCGACGCCGACCGCTGCTTCTTCGTGGACGACACCGGCGCGTTCGTGCCCGGCGACTTCGTGACCGCGCTCCTCGGCGAGGCCTTCTGCCGCAAGGTGCCAGGGGCGAAGGTCGTGTACGACGTGCGGGCTTCGCGGGCCGTCGCGGACCGCGTGTCCGCCGCCGGCGGCACCGCGCTCATGCACCGGGTCGGCCACGCCTTCATCAAGAAGAGGATGCGCGACGAGAACGCGGTGTTCGGG
>JBKPBQ010000346.1:0-15167 GCA_046726955.1 Acidobacteriota bacterium | reverse complement strand
CTGCGGCAGTTACGGAGGTGACGATCCTCGGCGAAGACGATGCGGCGGAGGTACGCGCGCTCCGACACGCCCTGGGCTTCCATCCGCTCCTGCAGGCTCGTTCCCGTGGTGTCGAGGAAGTCGCCGAGGACCGCGCGGCAGGCGGGCTGCGAGAGCCGCTCGTCGGCGCCGCGGAGCGCGCGCTCGAAGGCCCGCGCGGCCTCGTTGTCCTGCAGCCGCACCCGGAAGGGGGCGGTCTCGGTATCGGCGGGCTCGGCGGCGCCGGTCGGGGGGGCAGGCACGAACGAAGCGCAGACGAGGACGAGGACTTTCCACTGCATTGGCGGCTCCTTTCGGTGAGCCGCCTGGCCAGGCGCTTTCCGGCTTCAACCCGCGTGTCAGAATCAAGGTCGGCCTGACCCCCCTGAGGAGGGTTCCCGTTGCGTTCGCCCTTCGTGACGGTTGCGTGAAACCGTGAGGGTCCTCTTCGGCGACTTCGCGTTCGACGAGGGGCGCCGCGAGCTCCGCGGCCCGGCGGGGCCCGTCCCGCTCTCCCCGAAGGCCTTTGCCGCCCTGCTCGCCCTGCTGGAGCGCCGGCCCGATGCCGTGAGGCGGGAGGACCTCCGCGACCGGCTCTGGCCGAAGACCTACGTCGCCGACACCAGCCTGCGTCGGGTCGTGGCGGAGCTACGGGCCGCCCTCGGCGACGACGAGAGCCGGCCGCGGTTCATCCGCAACGTCCGCGGCTTCGGCTACGCCTTCTGCGGCGAGGCCGAGGAGGAAGGCGGGCGGCGTCGCGAGCCGGTAAAAGGGATCGTCTGCCGCCTGGAATGGGGCCGGCGCGAGATCGCCCTCCACGAGGGCGAGAACCTCCTGGGCCGGAGCGACGATGCCGTCGTGATGATCGACTCGGCCAGCGTGTCCCGCCGTCACGCGCGCATCGTCGTCACGGACGGCAAGGTCACGATCGAGGACCTCGGGAGCAAGAACGGGACGGCCGTCTCCGGCCGGCGCATCGACAAGCCGACGGAGCTGGAGGGCGGCGACCAGATCGAGCTGGGCTCGGTGAAGATGACGTACCGCGTCTTCCGGGCGCGAGGGTCCACGGAGACGAGGCGGTCGCGCACTTGAGGCCGCCGCTACAATCGCGCATGCCCGAAACGTTCCCGGCCCCGCCCGTGGAAGCGACTCGCCGTGTCTTCTTGAACGCGCTCGGCGCCTCGGCCGTGACCACGTGCCTTCCGTTCCCGAAAACATCGGCCGCCGCGGACGACCTCCTCGTCATGGACGCGATGGGCGAGCTGCGGATCGAGTACGAGGAGGCGATCGTCCGCGACATGCTCGCGAGCGGCCTCGACTCGATCACGATCACGCTCTGCGACCCCAAACCGGTGGGGCCCGAGGCCCTCGAGCTCGCCGTGGACTCGCTCCTGCAGTACGACCGCCACCTCGCGGCGAACCCGGGCTTCTTCGTCAAGGCCACCGCAGCCGCCGACCTCGATCGCGCGCGGCGCGAAGGAAAGATGGCCGTCTTCTACATGTTCCAGAACACGGCGCAGTTCGGCCGCGAGCTGGACCGCGTGGACTTCTTTCGGCGGCTGGGCCTGACGAGCTGCCAGCTCACGTACAACGACCGCAACGACGCCGGCTCCGGGTGCGACGCCGCGGGCGGCCTCACGCCGTTCGGCCGCGAGCTGGTCGAGCGCATGAACGTGCGGCGGATGCTCGTCGACCTCTCGCACGCGAACATGCAGACGATGGCCGAGGCGATCGCGGCCTCGAAGGCTCCCGTGATCGTCTCGCACACCGCGTGCACGGCCGTGCGCGACCACCGGCGCAACACGACCGACGAGAACCTGCGCGCCCTGGCCGAGCGCGGCGGCGTCGCGGGCGTGTGCCAGATGCGTCCCTTCCTGACCCCGAAGAAGTCGCAGAACCTCGACGCCTACTTCGACCACCTGCTGCACGCGATCCGCGTGGCCGGGGTCGAGCACGTAGCGATCGGCAGCGATCGCGACTACCGGGTGGTCCGGCTGAGCCCCGAGTACCTCGCAGAGCTGAAGCGCGAGGAAGGCGCCCAGGTCGTGGACGACGAGCTGCCCTACTTCATCGAGGAGCTGAACGGGCCGCGCCGGATGGAAGTGGTGCGCGACGGCCTCGCCAGGCGCGGCCTGCCGGCACGCGACGTCGAGCGCGTGATGGGCGGGAACCTGCTGCGCCTCTACCGGGACGTCATCGGCTAGCTCGTCTCAGGGCAGCCGCGCGCCCGGGGCGAGGCGGTGCTTGACGGAGGAGCGGCTCCAGTCGAGGACGAGCCCTTCGCCGATCTTCGCCCGCGCGTCGTCTCCGTAGAGGCGCTCCACGAGGTACATCGCGGGGTCGTAGCTGCGCGCGCCGCCGACGCTCGTCACCGCCTTGCCGTCGTGGACGAAGATCACTCCTCGCTGCAGCTTCACCGCCGGAAACATCTTCGCGAAGCGGTCCTGGTCGCCGGGGAACGTCGTGGCCTCGAGGCCGTCGAGGAGCCCAGCCTTGGCCAGGACGAACGCCCCGTCGCAGAGCGAGAGGACGAGCTTCGCTTTGCGCCCGGTCTCGCGCACCCAGGCGATGAGCGCGGCGTCCTCGAGGTCCTTGTCCATGTTGTGCTCGGCGCTCGGGACGACGAGGAGGTCAATGGGCGGCGCGTCCGCGAACGTGTGGTGGGGCGTGAGCGTCAGGCCTTCGTAGGTGTGGAGGGGACCGGCCTTGGGGGCCACGGTGAACACCCGCGGCGCGTCCTTCGTGCGGAAGCGTACGTGGTCGAGCACGTCGTAGGGCGCCATCAGCTCGGAGTTGTAGACGCCGGGGAGGACGAGGAAACCGACCGTCCCCAGCGGTTGCGCCGCGCCGGCGGGGCCGATCCACGGTCCCGCCACGAGCAGGACGCCCATGGCGATCACGACGAGCCAGACGATGTGGCGAGCCTTCATGACGCGGATTCTAAGGGAGTCGCCGTCCGCGTTACTCGAGGCCCGAGCCGCCCCGGCTCGCGTCCCCTGTCTTCCCGTCCAGCACGGGGCGCGAGACGAGGATCGAGAAGCCGTCGAACTGGAACTCCACGCGATTCCCGGACTCGTTCCGTCCCGTCACCGAGCCCGCGCGAACCTTCCGAATAGCCTCCTTCGCGGCCTCGAGCCGCCGCGGCTCGGCGGAGGCCGTGTTGTGGGCGGGCAGCAGTTGCCGCAGAAGAGGCACGAGAGCGGCGAGCCGGCCGATCGATCGCTCGTAGTCGGCGAGGCTCGTCTCGGGCACGAAGAGCCAGATCGGGCCGTCGTAGTAGGTATCCCCCGTCCACAGGAGGCCGTGGGCGCGATCGAGGAGCGCGATCGCGTCGGGCGTGTGGCCCGGCACCTCCAGGACTTCGAGCGTGCGACCGCCCAGCTCGATCCGGTCGCCCTCGGCCACCGTGCCCGCGGGCTTCCACGCCCGGGTGTGGTACGCCGAGGTGTCGATTCCGGACGGGACGCCGCGGCAGAGGCTCGTCGGCTCGACTTCCCCGGCCAGCGCCTCGTGGGGGAATCCCCGCGCGTTGGACCGCGTGTACTCCGTGTCCCGGGCGAGGATGCGGTCGAAGTCCGCGTTGCCGCCCACGTGATCGAAGTGCGTGTGCGAGTTCACGACGACGACGGGCAGGCGGGTCAGCTCTTCGACCACCGGGCGGATCGGCACGAGGCCGAGGCCGGTGTCGAAGAGCAGCGCGTGGTCCCGGCCCAGGATCAGGTACGAGATGGTCTCCTCGAACTGCAGCGGCTCCGCGATCGCGAAGACACCCTCGGCGGCGCGGTAGACGAAGTACCAGTCGGACGAGACGCTGACGCGCGGGAGCGCGGTGTTGGCGGGCCGGGGCAAGAGGTCGCACCAGCGCGTCGCCGCGGATGGCGGCGCCGTTGCCGTCGTCCCGCCGCGACAGGCCGACACGGCCACCAGGCACGCGACCCCCGCCCGCCACGGCGCGCGAACGCGCCTCCGCATCGGCTCAGGCCTCCTCAACGTGATTCCGCCCGATGAGTTATAACCCGGGCGCATGGAAAACACCGCCGGCGACGATCGCACCCGCGACGAGACGAAGAAGGGAGGCGGCCCGTCTCTGGTGGACCTCGAGACGTACTACACCGAGGCGGGGATGGACTACCGCGCCTGGAGCCGGGGGTTCAACATGCACTTCGGCTACTTCCGCTGGCCGGCGAACCCCTTCGCCCTCGAGCCGATGCTCGAGGAGATGAGCCGGCAGGTCTTCCGCCGCCTCGACCTCGCTCCCGGCATGAAGGTGCTCGACCTCGGCTGCGGGCTGGGGGCGCCCGCCCGCACCCTGATCGCGGACCACGCGGTCGAACTAACGGCCGTCACGATCGTGGAGTGGCAGATCGCCAGGGCGCGCGCGTTCACCGAGGCGGCGACCAGCCCGCGGCTCGGCCGCGTGGAATGGAAGCTCGGCGATTTCATGGGGCTCGATTTGCCGAGCGGCGCCTACCAGGCCGCGTTCTCCATCGAGGCCGCGTGCCACGCCCCCGGCGAGAGCAAGGAGCGTTTCGTCAAAGAGTGCGCGCGGCTGCTGCAGCCGGGGGCGAAGCTCGTCCTCGCCGATGCCTTCATGAAGCGGGCGGACCTCCCCCGCTGGTATGCCGCGCTCCTCGCGTACATGACGCGCAGCTGGGCGGTCGAGCGCTTCGCCGACTTCGCCGCCTTCACCGCGGCCCTCGACCGCCACGGCTTCGATCTGGTCGCGGCCGAGGACGTCTCCTGGCGCATCGCCCCGAGCGTGATGCACGTCCCGACGGTGACCCTTGCGTTCCTCGCCGGCGAGCTGCTGGTCCGCCGGCGATGGCTGAGCGTCGTGCGGTGGAGGCACGTCCTCGCCTGCCTGATCGCCCCGTTCATCGGCGTGGGCCGCCCCTACTTCGGCTACTACCTGGTCACGGCCCGCAAGCGCTGAGCCCCCTCTCGTCAGTACCTGATGTCGCTCCGACCGGAAGTCTGCCCGATGTGCCCGACCTTCTCGCCCATCGAGAAGAACTCGCCGCTCCCCGCGGTCATCCCGAAGAACGGCACCGAGCCGACGCGAAGCCGGCCGTCTTCGTCACAGACGCCCTCGTGGACGGTCGTCGCCACCACGTCGGCCAGGTAAACCGTGCGCACCGGGGGCACGCGCAGCACGTGGCTCACCCGGCACTCGACCTGGATGGGCGCCTCCTCGACCGTGGGCGCCTTCACCACGGTGGCCGCTCCCCGCGTGAGGCCGGAGAGCGCGAACTTGTCCGCGACCTTGCTCGAGCTCATGTCCACGAGGTCGAACGCCCGGACGATCGCAGCCACCGGCACGTTCAGGACGAACTCGCGGTGGCGAGCGATGAGGTCGCCGGCCCGATGCTCGTCGCCCGCCGACACGCCGACCTGCGGTGGGTTGCCGTTCACCACGAACGTCCAGAGGACGCTGATCTCGTCCGGCTCGCCGGGCCGGCCGTTCACGGTCACGAGGATGGCGGGGACGGGAGGCAGCATCGGGCCAGGCTTCGGCAGGGCGACGCGGCGACGATCGCGCGCCGGCCGCTCCTCGGGCAGCAGACGGCCTCCCCACAGGACGGAGATCGCGGCGGCCCTCAGCACTCGCCGCCTCCCCACCGAACGTGTCGTCGCCTGTCGATCCATGGCTCCCTCCCGTGCTGGAAACGTCTCTCCCGCGAGTGAGATGATGCGCCATGCTTGCTCTCGCCGTCGCCTTGCTCGCCGGAGCCGCTTCCACCGTGGATCGTGATGCCGCGGTGCTGAAGGGTCTCGTCGCCAACGGCCAGCCGGGGATCGCCGTCCTGGTCAGGAAGGACGGACGAACCGTCGTCGAGCGCGGCTACGGCGTCCGCGACTTGCGCACGCGCGCGCCGATCGACGCGCGTACCCGCTTCCGGCTCGCCTCCGTGACGAAGCAGCTCACCGCCGCTTCGATCATGCTCCTCGTGCGCGACGGCCGGCTCCGCTACGACGACACGCTCACGCAGGCGCTCCCGGGCTTCCCCGACTACGGGAAGGCGATCACGATCCGCCACCTTCTCACCCACACCTCCGGCCTTCCCGACTACGAAGAGCTGATGGACAAGGTCGAGAAGCAGAAAGGTCCGGTCTGGACCCCCGAGCGCCAGATCCGCGACGACGAGGTCCTGGGCCTGCTCGAAGGCGAGACGCGCGGCGTCTTCGCGCCGGGAGAGAGCTGGGCCTACAGCAACTCGGGCTACGTCGTCCTGGGCCTCGTCGCGGCGAGAGCCGCCGGCAAGTCCTTCGGCGAGGTCCTGCGCGAGCGGATCTTCGAGCCGCTCGCGATGACGCGCACGCTCGCCTACGAGAAGGGCAGGAACGAGGTGCCGGATCGGGCGTACGGCCACACGAAGGAGGGCGCGCGGTTCCGGCAGACCGATCAAAGCTCGACCTCCGCCACACTCGGCGACGGCGGCGTCTACTCCTGTCTCGAAGACCTCGCGAAGTGGGACGAGGCGCTCCGGACGCACGCGCTCCTCTCCGAGGAGGAGATGAAGCCCGCGCTGACGCCGGTGCGCCTCGCCGACAATTCGGAGCCGAGCTGGCCGAAGGAGAAGGAGGGCGGCGGCGACAACCTCTATCCGGGCCGCGCGGTCTCGTACGGCTACGGCTGGTTCCTGGACCCCTGGCAGGGGCACGCGCGACAGTGGCACCACGGCGAGACCATGGGCTTCCGGGCGATCGTGGATCGGTTCCCGGCGGACGGGCTGACCGTGATCGTCCTCGCGAACCGCGGCGACATCGACCTCAAGGAGCTCGGGCTGAAGCTCGCGAGCGCGGAACTCGGCCGCTGAAGGAGACGACGATGAGCGAGACCGGAAAGAGCACGCTCTCGGTGTGGGCCGGGGAGGAGGATCGCCGGGCCTGGGGCGCGGCGACGCAGCCGCCGCTCGTGCACAGCGCCTCGTACGGATACCCGGATCTCGACGAGTGGCTCGAGGTCGCCACCGGCCGCCGCCCGGGCTACATCTACACGCGCAACGACAACCCGACGGTGCGGGTCTTCGAGGACAAGCTCCGCGGACTCGAGGGCGGCGAGGCCGCCGTCGCGTTCGCTTCGGGGATGGCCGCGATCTCGGGCACGCTCTTCGCCCTGCTGCGGCCCGGCGAGCGCGTCGTCTCGGTGAAGGACACCTACGGCGGAACGTCGCGTGTCTTCCAGGAGTTCCTCCCTCGGTTCGGCATCGAAGCCCGCCTCTGCGCGACGGACGATCACGACGCGATCGTGCGCGAGGTCGCCCGCGGCTGCCGCGTGCTCTACCTCGAGTCGCCCACGAACCCGACGCTGAAGGTCCTCGACATCGCCCGCCTCGCCGAGGCCGGCCACGCCGCGAAGGCGACGGTCGTCGTGGACAACACCTTCGCGACGCCCATCAACACGCGACCGCTCGCGCTCGGGGCCGACCTCGTCGTCCACAGCGCGACGAAGTTCCTGGGCGGGCACGAGGACGCGATGGGCGGCGTCGCCTGCGGCCGTCGCGACCTCGTGAAGGCGCTCCACCACGACCGCGAGATCCTCGGCGCCTGCCTCGACCCCGCCGCTGCCTACCTGCTGCTCCGGGGAATGAAGACGCTCGACCTGCGCGTGCGGAGGCAGAACGAGTCGGCCCTGCGCATCGCTCGCTTCCTCGCCTCCCACCCGGGGGTCGAGGCCGTGAACTATCCCGGCCTCGAGTCGAGCCCGGGCCACGCGGTGGCCGCGCGCCAGATGGCCGGCTTCGGAGGTGTCCTGAGCTTCGCGCCCCGCACGGACCGCGCGGGGCTCGCGCGACTGCTCAAGACCCTGCGCTTCGCGCACTGCGCGGCCAGCCTCGGCAGCGTCCAGACCTTCGCGGGACCCCCGGCCACCACCAGCCACGTCGAGTGCACGCCGGAGGAGCGCGCGGCCCTCGGCATCCCCGAAAACCTCGTCCGCTACTCGGTGGGGATCGAGGACCCGGAAGACCTGATCGAAGATCTCCGGCGCGGCCTGGAGGCGGCTATCGGTTAGGCGCCGGCCGGTAGCCCGGTCCCCTGAGGATCCGCCCCGGCCGCTCGTCCGTGATCCGGCCCCCGTCCACCACGAGCTTCCCGTTCACCATCACGTAGGGCATGCCTTCGCTGTAGTGGAGGGGATCGGCGTAGGTCGAGCGCTCGCGCACGGTCAGCGGGTCGAAGGCCACGAGGTCGGCCGCGAAGCCGGGACGCACGATCCCCCGGTCGGCGAAGCGCATGCGCGACGCGGGAAGCGAGGTCATCTTGCGCACCGCCTCCTCGAGCGCCAGGACCTTCTCCTCGCGCACGTAGGTGCCGAGGATCCTCGTGGCGGAGCCCCAGGCCCGGGGGTGCGATTTCTCCTTCGAGAAGATCCCGTCCTCCGCCATCGCGCCCGAGTCGGTGCAGAACGAGACGAGCGGATGGGCGAGGGCGGCCCGCATGTCCTCCTCGCTCATCGCGAAGCTGACGCGCGACGTGTGGCCGCGGTCGGCCACCACCAGGTCGAACATCGCGTCGAGCGGGTCCTTCTTCTGATCCTGCGCGATCTCGGCGATCGTCTTCCCTTCGTACCGCTTCAGCTCCGGCTTGAGCACGCTCGTGATCAGGACGCGCTTCGCGCCCTCCGGCCAGTCCGCGTTCTCGGGGCTCTTCAGGAAGTCGTCACGCGCCCGCGCGCGGGTCTTGGGGTCGGTGAGGCGCTTCACGAGCGGCTCCTCGCCGCCCTCGCGCACCCAGATGGGGAGCGAGGCGTCGAGCGCGTTGGAGCTCGCCGTCCACGGGTACTGGTCGGCGCTGATGTCGAGGCCCTCGGCGCGCGCGGCCTCGATCCGCTTCAGGATGCCGGGCATCCGCCCCCAGCTCGCCTTGCCCGCCGCCTTCAGGTGGTAGATCTCGGCGGGAATCCGCGCTTCGCGAGCGATGCGGAAGACCTCGTCCAGGCTCTTGTCGATCCCTCCGTGGTTGTCGTCGCCCTCGTCGCGCTGGTGCGTGATGTAGGAGCCGCCGTAGCGCGCCGCCACCTTGGCGAGGGCGATGATCTCCTCGGTCGAGGCAAAGTTGTCGGGCATGTAGATGAGCGACGTGGAGACGCCGAGCGCGCCCTCCTCCATCGCCTGCGCGACGGCTTTCTCCATCGCCGCCAGCTCGGCCGGGGTGGGCGGTCGATTCTCCTTGCCCACGACCAGGTTCCGCAGGCCGCCCGCGCCGACGAAGGTGGCGAGGTTCACGGCGCTCTTCCGCCGCGCGAACTCGTCGAAGTAGCCGGCGAGGGTCGTGAAGGTCGGCGTGTAGCCGTAGTGCGCGTAGGTCTCGCGGTTGTCCGCGAGCATCCGCGCGTTCAACGGGGCGATCGACCCGCCCTCGCCCGTGACCTCGGTGGTGATGCCTTGCGTGATCTTGCTGGCGGCGCGGGAGTCGACGAGCACGTTGTACTCGGACTGGCCCATCATGTCGATGAAGCCCGGCGCTACCACGAGGCCGGTCGCGTCGATGCGGCGCGTCGCCTCTGCTTCGCGGAGGTCGCCCACGGCGGCGATCCGGTCGCCCACGATGCCGACGTCGGCCCGGAACCAGGGCGCGCCCGTGCCGTCGACGACCCGGCCGCCGGCGAGGACGAGGTCGTAGCGCGGCTTCGATTCCGCGGCCGTGAGGACAGAAGCCGCGAGCAGGACGGCGATCGTCGAAACCCTTATGCGCATCTAGAAAGTCTTCTCCTTCAGTCGGAAGACCGCCTCCAGCTCCGGCTGCTGGTCCCGGCCGAGCACGCGGTCGGCCACGTACTCCCCCACCACCGGGCCGTGCTTGTAGCCGTGCCCCGAGCCGCCGCCTACGATCCACACGTTGTCCCAGGCCGGGTGCTTCTGGATCACGAAGTGCTCGTCGATGCTCATCTCGAGCTGGCAGACACGGCTCTCGACCAGCGGCTCGTTCTTGAGCGCGGGGAAGCGGAGGGCCAGGTAGTCGCGGGCGCGCTTCACCTGGTAGGCGGAGACGATCCGCTCGTCGGTGTCGGGGTCGATGGCGGTCAGCTCGCCCACCGGGCAAACCTTGAAGCCGCGGTTGTCGATGCTCGGAAAGCCGTAGTAGCCCGTGTAGTTGTCCTCGGAGTAGTTGGGGAAGTTCGGGTAGCTGAAGCGGTCGTCGCCCGCAGGCGTGCCGAAGAAAAAGACGTCGCGCCGCGGCGTGAAGAGCTTCTTCTTGAAGAGGTCGGGGAAGACCTTGCCCAGCCAGGGACCGCAGGCGAAGACGAAGGTGGACGCGGCGACGGGCGCGCCGTCGGCGAGGGCGACGTCTGAAAGGCGGCCGCCCGCTTCGCGTCCCGGCTTCGCCCGGGCGATCCGGAACTTCCCCCCCTTCTTCTGGAAGGCCTCCACGACGGCGATGCAGCCCTCGCGGGCCTTCAGGACGCCCGTCGTGGGCTCGAAGAGCGCGAGCCCGACGCCTTCCGGGTTCATCTGCGGGTAGCGGCGCCGGAGCTCGGCGGCAGAGAAGACTTCGTTAGGCACCTTGAACTTGTCGAGGACCGTCTTCGTCGTCCTCAGGCTCTCGTCCCAATCCGGCGCGAGGAGGAGGCGGCCGGTCTCGTAGAGCAGCCGGCGGCCGAACTCCTGCTCGCGGGCTCTCCAGGCCTCGAAGGCGCGGAGCACCCACCGCGTGTACATCTCGCGGTCCTCGTAGCCGGCGCGGATCTGCCGCGTCTCCCCGCCCGAGCTTGCCCGCGAGTTGCCCGGCCCGTAGGCGTCGAGGAGCGTGACCGAGGCGCCCTTCTCGCAAAGGTGGAGGGCGGTCCATCCCCCGAACGCTCCAGCCCCCACGACCACGATGTCCAGACCCGGCGACACAGCGGCCGCCGCACGGCGGGAGAGCGCGAGCGCCCCCGCTTCCGCTCCCGCGACTTTCAGAAAGGCGCGACGATTCAACCGGCGCATTCCCGCCGGCTCAGTGCTCGTGGGCCTGCGGGGACGGCGTCGCCCCGGCCGCGGGGCTCGGCGCCCGCATGGTGTGGCCCTTGGGCGTGTTCTGGATCGACGCCACGTGCCAGGCCTCGCCCGCGCGCTCGAAGATCACGGTGGCGACACCGGGACGAGCGTGCTCGGTCCCGGTCAGCGTCCAGTCGAAGCGGGCCCACGCGGTATCTCCCTTGCCGCCCGTGGTCACGACGCCGATCTCGAGCTGCGGCTTCTGGGGCCGGCCGAAGATCCGGGTGAAGAGCTGCATCACGCGTTCCTTGCCGGAGAAGACGGCGCCGTCGTCGGCGATGTAGACCGCGTCGGGGGCGAGGGTGGCGTCGTAGTAGGCGAGGTCCTGAGTGTTGTACGCCCGGCGGCCGCGCTCGACCTCGGCGGCGATCTCCGGGCGCGACGGTGGCGCCGGCGTCGGGGACGGCGTGGCTTGAAGCAGGACGAGCAGCGCGGAGGCGATCGGAGACACGCGAACCTCCTTATTCGAAAGATCGGGGAGACGGGATTTCTGCGGCGAATCCTACAATGCGGCGCCGACCCGCGCCAGCACGACCGGCTTGCGTCTTCATCGCGTGCCCCCGGGCCGGCTCGCCTCGTAGGCGAGCTTGCCGCCGACGATCGTCGCCACGATCTTTCCGCCGAGGACCTTCCCGGGCTCCGTCGCGCCCAGCACGAAGGGATCGACGTCCATCACGGTGACGTCGGCCCAGCGGCCCGCGGCGAGGACACCGGTCTCCTTCTCCCACGACGCGGCGTAGGCGTTCCAGCTCGTGTAGCCGCGGACCGCTTCTTCCGGGGTGAGCCGCTCCTCGGGATACCAGCCGCCCGCGGGCTCGAGCTTCTTGTCGCGTCGGGTGATCGCGGCGTGGAGCCCGTAGAAGATGTCGTGGTCGGAGCCGGTGAGGTCGGAGTTCAAGGCGAGCCGCGCCCCGCTCTTGCGTAGCGTGCGCCACGCGTAGGCACCCTTCACGCGCACGGGGCCCAGCCGGTCCTCGGCCCACGTCTTGTCCTCGACGCAGTGCGGCGGCTCCATCGAGGCGATGACACCCAGCTTCGCGAAGCGCGGCACGTCGTCGGGATGGACGACCTGGGCGTGCTCGATGCGGTTGCGGAGCTGGCGCGTGTCCGCCTTCTCGCCCTCGACCCTTTCGATGAAGTCGAGGGTCTCGCGGTTCCCGGCGTCGCCGATCGCGTGGATCGCCACCTGGAAGCCGCCCTTCATGAGGTCGGCCACGAGCTTCTGGTCGAAGCCGTACTGGCTTCCGCTCACGCCGCGATGCCCGGGACGGTCGGAGTAGTCTTCGAGCAGGCGCGCCCCGCGCGAGCCGAGAGCGCCGTCGTAGAACGCCTTGACCGAGCGCACGACGAGCCGGCGGTCGTTCGACCGGTCGGGGCCGCGCGCGAGCCACTCGCGCGAGAGCGCCTCGTCGCGGGCCGAGAGCATGGCGTAGACGCGCACCGGCAGCTTGCCCTCCGCGTCGAGCGACTGGAACGCCTTCAGGAGCGCGCGGTCCGCGCCCGCCTCGTGCACGGCCACGTATCCGTCGTTCGCCATCCGTTGGAGACCGGCGAGGACGTAGGCCTTCAGCTGCTCCTCGCTCGGCGGCGGCACCGCGGAGGAGAGGAGGTCCACCGCGCGGTTGAGCAGCAGGCCGGTGGGATTGCCGTCCTTGTCCTTCCGGATCTCGCCGCCCTCGGGCGAGACCGTGTCTCTGGTGATCCTGGCGCGCTCGAAGGCCAGGCAGTTCCCCCAGCCCGCGAAGCTGTGGAGGCTCGCCAGGTAGACGGGATGGTCGGGGACCTTCTCGCTCAGGAGCTTCATGTCCGGGTAGTGGTTGGCCCAGGCGCCCTCGTCCCAGCCGCGACCGAGGATCCACTCGCCCTTGGGAACGGTCTTCGCGCGCTCGGCGACGCGGCGGACGGCTTCCTCCTCCGTCTGCACGTCCGTCAGGTTCACCTGGCTCGCCCGCTCGCCGAGTCCGACCACGTGGGTGTGCGAGTCCACGAGGCCGGGCAGGATGGTCGCGCCGGCCACGTCGACGACGCGGGTCTTCGGGCCGCGCCAGGCCTGCGCCTCGCGCGCCGTCCCGACGAAGACGATCCGCTCGCCGCGGATCGCGACCGCCTCCGCGTCCGGGTGGTAGGCGCCGGCCGTGCGCGGCGCGTTCGCGGCCGGCGTGCCGTCCGTCGCGGGATCGTCCCAGGCGAGCGTGTAGACGCGCCCGTTGACGACCAGCAAGTCCGCCGGCTCCCGAGCCGGAGCCGCGAGGACAACGAGGGCCAACGCTGCCGCGAAGAAGAACATGCCGCCTCCGGGAAAAAGGCGGCCCATTCTAGCCTCGCCGGCCCGTCGGAATGATCGGCTTGACACCCCCGACCCGACACGTCAGATTCGCGCGTGCCCGAGCTGTCGCCGGCCTCGAAGCCTCCGATCACCCCCGCGCTCTGCGCTCTCTTCTTCGCCTCCGGAGCGGCGGCGCTTCTCTTCGAGAACCTCTGGTTCCGACAGACCGGCCTTCTGTTCGGGAACGCGGTCTGGACGTCGGCGCTCGTCACCGCCGGCTTCATGGCGGGGCTCGCGATCGGCAACGGCTTCGTCGCGCGAAGAGCCTCGAGCTGGCGACGGCCGCTGCGTGTCTACGCCGGTCTCGAGCTCCTGATCGCGGCGACGGGGTTCGGCCTCGTCGCCGGCCTCCCCCGGCTGGTTCCCGCGGCCGCGCCTCTCCTCGCCCGCCTCGGCGAGGGCGCCGCGCTCGACGCGGTCCGGCTCGCCGGCGGCTTCCTGCTCCTGGTCGTCCCATCCTCGGCGATGGGAGCGACGCTTCCCGTGCTCGCCCGGTCGCTGGGAGCGCACGACCCCAACTTCGGACGCGTCCTCGGCCGCCTCTACGGCTGGAACACGCTCGGAGCGGTGGCCGGCGCGCTCGTCGGCGAAGCCGTCCTGATCCGCGCTCTCGGGATTCGCGGAACGGCCGGGATCGCGGCCGCCCTCGACGTGCTCGCGGCCGGAGGAGCTCTGCTTCTCGATCGCCGGCTGGCCGACATCTCTCCGCCCGCCGTAGCCGCGCCTACGTTGGCCCTCGGCCCGCGTCCGACGCGCATCGTGGCGGCGACGCTCCTCGCGGGTGGCCTCCTGCTCGCGCTGGAGGTCGTCTGGTTCCGCTTCCTGCTCCTCTTCGTGGGAGCGACGAGCGCGATGTTCGCGGCGATGCTGGCGTCCGTCCTGTTCGGGATCGCGCTCGGCGGCCTCGCCGCCTCGGCTTGGCTCGCGCGGCGTCCCGAAGACCACCGTCACGCACCGGTGGTGGCGCTCGCCGCCGGAGTCGCAGTGGTCGCGAGCTACGCCAGCTTCGATCGCGTCCTGACCGTGCGCGACCACCTCATCGGCACCTGGGAGGGTGCCGTCGGCGCCTCGCTGTGGCTCATGCTGCCGAGCTGTGCCGCCTCGGGGATGCTCTTCACGATGCTCGGCAAGGCGCTGCACGAGGAGGTGGCCGAAGCGTCCCGCGCCGCCGGCCTCCTGACCCTCGGCAACACGGTGGGTGCCATGCTCGGCGCGCTGCTCGCCGGGTTCGTATTGCTCCCGGTCCTCGGCATCGAGCGCTCGCTCTTGCTCCTCGCCGCGGGCTACGCGGTCGTCTCGGTTCTCGCCCCGCTTCCGACTCGTCTCGCCGGAGAGCGGCCGGCACGGGCGGCCGTGTGGGCGTGCCTCGCCGGGGCGGTGCTCCTCTTCCCCTCCGGCCTCATGCGCGAGCGCTACGCGCAGCGCGTCGTCGATCGCTGGTCGAAGGACGGCTCGCGCCTCGCCGCGATGAAGGAGGGGCTGACCGAGACGGTGTTCATCTTCGTGCGGGAGACGCTGGGTCGCCCACAGTCGTGGCGGCTCGTCACGAACGGGATGGGAATGTCGGCCACCGACTATCTCGCCGGCCGCTACATGGGCGAGTTCGTGTGGCTGCCGGTCGCCTTGCACCCCCAGCCCCGCACCGCCCTCGTGATCAGCTACGGGCTCGGAACTACCGCGCGCGCGCTGACCGACACGAAGGAGCTGACGGCGATCGACGTCGTGGACGTCTCCGCCGACGTCCTGAAGCTGAGCGGTCTGCGCTGGCCGGACGCCGCCGCCAATCCCTTGCGCGACCCGCGGGTCTCCGCGCACGTGGACGACGGGCGCTACTTCCTCCTGAG
>JBKPBQ010000345.1:0-4053 GCA_046726955.1 Acidobacteriota bacterium | reverse complement strand
TCCTCTACCAGCACGCTCTCACGCCGCGCCGCGGCGACTTCGTCTCCATCAACTCCCAGCAGGACCGGACGATCCTCTGCGACCTCCTGCCCATGAAGGCGGGCGGGTTCTGCGGCTTCGACGTGAGGCTGCAGCTCCTGGCCGTCCCCGGGCAGAGCGTCTACATGGTTTCGCGCCGGGCCGTGCTGAAGGGCTCGGACGGCGTCGTGTTCGTGGCGAATTCCGCCACCGACCGCTGGCACGAGAACGTCCAGGCCTTCTCCGAGCTCAACGCCCACCTCCGCGCGCAGGGGCTCGACCCCGCCATCGTCCCCATGGTCTTCCAGTACAACAAGCGAGATCTCCCGGAGGTGCTCGAGGTCGAGGCCCTGGACCGCGCGCTCAACCAGAGGGGCGCCCCGTCCTTCCTCGCCGTCGCCCGAACCGGCGAGGGCGTCCTGGAGACGCTCTCGGCCATCCTCGAGCTGACGCTGGATTACCTGACGAAGCGGCACGGCGCGCTCGTCCTCCCCGACCAGCAGTCGGTCGCGGTCTGGACGAAACGGACCATCCGGAGCTTGTTCGGTCGCGACTCCCTCCAGGGGATTGCGCTCGAGGAGGAGAAGCCCGGGGTCGACCGCCCGTTCAAGCTCCAGATTCCGATGCCGGAGGAGCAGGGGCGCAGCAGCTCGGGTCCCGCCGACGTCCGCTCCGCCGAGTCGCTGGCCGAGTCCTACGCGCAGGCCTCGGCCGAGCTGGGCGTCGCCATGCACGACCTGCGTCTCGAGCGCGACAAAGCGCAGTCGCGCCTGACCGAGGTGAGGACCGCCCTCCACTTCGCCGAAGGGGGCCCAGGGGCGCCCGACATCGAGGCGCGCGCCCTCCGCGTGCTCGAGATCCTGGCCCGGGCGGTGGACGCCTCCAACGCCTCGTTCTTCCTCACCCTCGGCCCGGTGCCCGAGGTCCTGCTGCTTCCTCCTCTCGTCGCCGATCCGCTCTCGCGCAGCGCGAGCACGACCTTCCTCGACGGGCAGCGCGGCACCGCGGAGGCGCAGCTCTACCTCGCCGGGGAGGACGCCGACCTCACGGACGCGCTGGCCAAGGCCGACCCTCCGTTCAAGGCCGTCGTCGTCGTGCCGTTGCGCTCGGCGGAGCGGCTGCTCGGCCTCGCCCTCCTCTACTTCTGGCCGCACGCGACGCTTCCCGACGAGGACTCGCTGCGGCACCTGACGCTCCTCGCCCGCGTGCTCGCGGGCCCGCTCGAGGCGACGGCCGCCCGCGAGGCGGCGAGCGACGCGCGGAGGATGCGCGCGCTATCGCGGGCCTCGGCGGGCGCCATGGTCTCCGTGCTCACGCGCCTCCCCGCGAACGCGCTGCGCCGGCAGCGGCTCGCGATCGAGGACCTCCTGGCGCCCTGGAAGCGCCCGGCGTCAGCATCGAGGTCGACGCCGGCACACAAGGCGTCAACGGCGACGCCGCGCTTCTACGCTTCGCCCTCACCACCCTCATCCACCGCTGCGAGGCGGCCGCGCTCGACCGCGACGAGAGGCCGGAGATCCGCGTGCGGGCCACGGGAGATTCCTTCGTCGTGCAGATCCACGTGATGAGCGGCCGGCCGGGGGCGGGCGCTTCCGGCCAGGACAAGCCGCACGCCGACTCCGACGCCGAGATGAGCGCCGTCCACGCCGTCCTCGCCCAGCACGGCGGCTACTTCCTGGTGCCCGAGGGCGAGGTCTCCGCTACCCACTTCACGGTGCAGTTCGACGCGGCCTGACGGCGGGCGCACGCGTCCGCCCGCCGCGGCTAAACGGCCGCCCCTCCTCTCCGGTCAATAGAGGGAAAGGGGAGAAGACCATGGCGCGAATGCCGGGCGTCTTTCTGTCGGCGAGCCTCCTGGGCGTGGCCGTTGCGGGAATCGCGCTCGTCCCCGGTCGGACGAGCGGGTCGGTCCGTGCCGACGACGTGCTGCCTCCGCGGCCGAACGTCGTCATGCTGATGGTGGACGACCTCGACGCCGGCTCCACGCGCACGGCGCTCCAGCAGGGGCTGCTCCCGAACCTCGATCGCTACGTGTTCCGGGGCGGCACCACGTTCACCGAGTCCTTCGTCACGCTCTCGCTCTGCGCGCCTTCCCGCGCGACCTACCTGAGCGGCCTCTATCCCCACAACCACGGCGTCGTCCGCAACTCCGGGGTCGCGGGCGGCTTCGCGCACTTCGACGACCGCTCCACCGTCGCGACCTGGCTGCACGCCGCCGGCTATCGGACGGCGCACGTGGGGAAGTACCTGAACGGCTATGCCGACGGCACGTACGTACCGCCGGGCTGGGACGACTGGCAGGCCCTCGTCGATCGCTCCACGTACTGCATGTACGGCTACACCGTCAGCAACAACGGCCAGCCGGTGACGTACGGAACGGCCGACGAGGACTACCAGACGGACGTCCTGTCCGGGATCGCCGCGCGCTTCGTGGAGAGCGCCGAAAGCGTGGACGCGCGGCCGTTCTTCCTGAGCATCGCCCCCCTCGCGCCCCACCTCGAGAGCGCGTGCAACCCCGACGGCGTGCGGGCGGCGCCGCGACACCTCGGATCGGTCGATCTCGACCTGCCCGCGCCGCCGTCGCTGAACGAGGCCGACATGAGCGACAAGCCGGCGTGGATGCGCCGGCTGCCGCTGCGGGACGAAGGCCATCTGCGCCAGCTCTACAACGAAAGGCTGGCCGCGCTCCGCGCGGTGGACGACCTCGTGGGGGCGCTCGCACACACGCTCGAGCAGAGAGGCGAGCTCGAGCGAACGGCGTTCGTCTTCACCTCCGACAACGGCTACCTCCTCGGCCAGCACCGCTGGGAGAGCAAGGTGCTCGTCTACGAGGAGTCGATCCGCGTCCCCCTCGCCGTCCACCTTCCCGGCGGCGGCACGCCTCCGGTCGTGACGCGGATGGCCCTCAACAACGACCTCGCGCCCACGATCGCCGCTCTGGCTCGCGTCCAGCCGCCGCAACCGGTGGACGGGCGATCGTTGCTGCCGCTCCTCCGTGGCGAGACCCCGGCCTGGCGTCCGCTCTTCCTCGTCGAGTACCCGCCGACTGGCGGGCGCGGCATCCCGCCCTTCTACGCCGTGCGCGCCGAAGGAGCCGAAGGGCGGCGGGGAGTCGTTCTCTCGGAGACGCTGAGCTTCGATGGCCAGCGCGTGCGGGCCCGCGAGCTCTACGACCTCGAGGCGGATCCGTTCCAGCTCGAGAGCCGCGCCGACGATCCGGGCTCTTTCGTCCCGCGCGGCCAGCGCTCGCTCGAGAAGCGCTTGAAGGCCCTCGTCTCGTGCCCGAGCGGCGGCTGTCCGGCCCGCGAGCAGTGAGCGCTCACGGGCTCGGCGCCCGCTCAGGGCAGGAAGTAGACGGGGTTCGGCAGCTTGAACGTCCGCTCGGCGTAGCCGCCGGCGAGGTCGCTCTGCTGGTCGCCGATGCTGAGGAGCACGGTATAGCCCTGCTCGGTGATCTTTCGCCGCTCCGGGGCCTTGAAGTCGGCCGCGCTCTTGAAGGCGGCGCCCTCGGGAAGCAGGACGAGGCCGTCCCACTCGTAGCCTTCCGCGCGCAGGTTGCGCTCCGTGGCCTCGCGCAGGTTCGGGGGACGGCCGGTGATGAAGAAGACCGCGACCCCGAGCTCGCGCGCGTGCCGGACGAGCTCGAGCGTCGACGGGATCGCCTTCGACAGGCCGGTCTCCTGATACGCGCGCAGCCCGCACGGACCCTTTTCGAGGTCGCAGGGCCCCGCCGTGATCCGGGCCCAGCCGTTCGCGCGGTAGGCGGGCCAGTTCGAGAGCGAGGTCTCGTCGATGTCGAAGACGGCGGCGGGCTTCGCCACCTGCCGGGCGCGGCGATCGAGGTACTCGCGGGCCTGGGCCGCGACCGCCGCGCAGTCCGCGGCGTAGCGTCCGGAGTCGATGTAGGCCTCGACCTGCCGGCGAGCCTCGGGCAGGCTCGGGACGGCGCTCGGCGTTCCGGCGTGCGCACAGCCGAGGTCTCCGCCGGCGACGGCGACGGCCAGGGCGACGAGCCACGCCCTGAGGCGGCCGCGA
>JBKPBQ010000344.1:0-7434 GCA_046726955.1 Acidobacteriota bacterium | reverse complement strand
CCCCGATCTCGTGCACGGGTTCGAGCGGCGGTCCCTCCACGCCCCGGCGGAGACGCGCGAGGAGGCGCGGATCCGCCTCACCCGCACCCTGCACGACGCGGGTCGCCTGCTCTTCCTGAAGCAGGTGCACGGGTCGCGGGTCGTCGAAGCGCCCTGGGAGGGCACTCCCGAAGCCGACTCCGGGATGGCCAGCCAGCCGGGTTTGATCGTGGGCGTGGAGACGGCGGACTGCCTTCCCGTGCTGCTCGTCGATCCAGTCGGGCGCCGGGTTGCTGCTGTCCACGCCGGATGGCGGGGGACGGCGGCCGGCGTCGCGGCGCGCGCGGTGGAGGCGCTGCGCAGGGCGGGCTCGCGTCCCGCGGACCTAGCCGCCGCCCTCGGCCCCGCGATCGGTCCCTGCTGCTACGAGGTCGGCGAGGAGCTCCGAGCGGCCTTCGGCGACGCGGGGTCGGACTTCTTCCGGCCCGGACCTCGGGGGCGGCCCCACCTCGACGTGCGCGGCGCGAACCGGCGGCAGCTCGTGGAGTCGGGCGTCCTCGCCGAGCACGTCGCGGACGTGGACGAGTGCACCTTCTGTCGCCCCGACCTCTACCACTCGTACCGGCGCAGCGGCCCGGGGGCCGGGCGGATGCTCAGCTTCGTGGGCTTTCGCTCGGATCGAGCCGACCGCTAGTCGAGCTTGGAGGCCCGCTCGTCGAGGGCCCGATTGACGAGGGAGTCCGCCTGGCGGTTCTCCTCGCGCGGCACGTGCGTGAGCCGCACCTCGGAGAAACGCGTCATGAGGATCCGCGCCTTCTCGTAGAGCGGGCGAAGGTCGGGGTTCTTCACCCGGTACTTTCCCTCGATCTGGCGGACGATCAGCTCCGAGTCCGAGAAGAGGTGGACCCGCTTCTCCCCGCGCGCCACCGCCCACTGGAGGGCGTGAAGGAGACCTTGGTACTCGGCGACGTTGTTGGTCGCCCGGCCCAGGAAGCCGTAGAGCTCGGCCACTCCCCGGCCCTCGGCGTCAGCCACGTGCACGCCGAAGGCGGCGTCGCCGGGGTTGCCGCGGCTGCCGCCGTCGAAGTGGATGCGGAGGAGGCCGCGAGGCGCGGCGTCGGTCACGGTCCGGGAGCGACCGCGGGCGCGGTGGGCACGTAGTAGAGGATGCGGCTGCAGTGCGCGCACTGCACGATGCTCTCGTTCCTCTTGAGCTCCAGGTAGAGCTGCGGCCGCAGCTTGACGTGGCAGAGCTGGCACATGTCGTCACGGGCCTCCGCGACTGCCACCCCCCGCAGCCGGGCCACGCGCTGGAAGAGCTGCATGGCGTCCTCGGGGACCGTGGCCGCGGTGGCGTCGCGGGCCGCCTGCAGGCGCCGGTGCTCCTCCTCGAGCTTGCGCCCATCGGACTCCAGGGCCTGGGCCTCCGCGCGCGCATTCTCCTCGACGCTCTTGAAGAGGGCCTCCTCGCGCTTGACCTCCGCGGACAAGGCCTCGGCGCGCTCCATCTCGGCGAGGACCTGGTCCTCCCGCTCGCGGATGTCGCGCTCGACACCCTCGATCTCGTGGAGCATCGCCGTGTATTCCTTGTTCGTCTTGACCTCCATGAGCTGGCCCTTGTACTTCGACCGCTTGGTCTCGAGGTCCTGGAGCGCGGCTTCGTGCTGCTTGCGGGCTTTCTGGGAGTCGGCGAGCGCGCCCTTCGCGGCGTCGAGCCGGCCGCGGTCCTCGGCGAGGCGGGCCTCCATCTGCTCCCGCGCCCGCGGAACGTTCTTGAGCTTCTCCTCCACCCGTCGGAGCTCCACTTCCGCCTGCTGGAGGGCGATCAGCTTCTCGAGGTCCGCGTGCATTCCGAATTCCGATTCTACATCGAGATCGGTGCCTCCCGTCGGGCGGGGCAGAGATCCGAGCGAGGCAATCCGGACCGCTGCCGGGAGCGTACTCCCGTCGTCGGAATGTCACCGGTCGGAGACAGGTGCGGCTGAAAAGCGTATCTCCTCTTGACAAAGCTCCGGCGTGGCGCGATAACCCGAGTTCCCCGTGACGATTAGCAGCGCGGGCGGCGGGAATAGCCTGGCCCGCACAGACGTTCCTCCAAGACATAGGGAGGTCCTGCATGGACCGTAGAGAATTCTCGAAGATCATGGGCGCCGTGGTGGCCGGCATGGTGGCCGGAACCAAGGTGATGGCCCAGGACAAGAAGGCGGACAGCCCGGAAAAGCATACCTGTAAGGGCATGAACTCGTGTAAAGGCCAGGGCGGCTGCAAGACCGGCGACGGCGGCTGCGCGGGCAAGAACTCTTGCAAGGGCAAGGGCGGCTGCGCCACCTCCGCCAAGCACGACTGCAAGGGCAAGAACGACTGCAAGGGTCAGGGCGGCTGCAAGTCCGGCGACGCCGGCTGCGCCGGGAAGAACTCTTGCAAGGGCAAGGGCGGCTGCGCTGTTCCTGTAAAGCATTAGTCGACGGTTCCACTCCTGGGGGCCACGGCTCGACCGTGGCCCCCCGTTCCCGTCATCATCCAATTCCCGGATTCACTGCGTCATGTCCAACCGCTGGCGGCTTCCTGACCTCGGCATCGGTATCGGCCTGCGCACCGTTCACTTCGGGACGATCCTCGGTCAGCACCCGCAGGTCGACTGGTTCGAGGTGTTGTCCGAGAACTTCATGGACACGGGGGGTCGTCCCCTCTACGTGCTCGACCAGGTCGCCGAGCGCTACCCGGTGGCGCTGCACGGCGTCTCGCTCTCGATCGGCAGCACCGACCCGCTGAACCTCGAGCACCTCCGCAAGCTGAAGGCCCTCGCCGACAGGACGAAGGCTCATTGGGTGTCGGACCACCTGTGCTGGACGGGGGTTCTCGGCCGGAACACCCACGACCTCCTTCCCATGCCCTACACCGAGGCGGCGCTGCGGCACACGATCGCCCGTGTCCGGCAGGCCCAGGACGTGCTCGAGCGCCCGCTCGTGCTCGAGAACCCGTCGAGCTACCTCGAGTTCGCAGCGTCCACGATCCCGGAGTGGGAGTTCCTGGCCCGGCTGTCCGAAGAGGCGGACTGCGGGCTGCTCCTCGACGTGAACAACGTCTACGTCAGCTCCTTCAACCACGGCTTCGACGCCGGGACCTACATCGACGCCATCCCGGCCGATCGGGTCGTGCAGTACCACCTCGCGGGCCACACCAACAAGGGGACGCACATCGTGGACACCCACAGCGACCATGCGATCCCCGAGGTCTGGGACCTCTATCGCCGGTCGGTGGGCCGGACCGGGCGGGTCGCGACGCTCTACGAGTGGGACGAGAACATCCCCGCCTTCGAGGTGGTGCACGCGGAGGCGCAGAAGGCGGCCGCGTTCCGGGACGCGGTGGCCCCTCCTCTCCGCACGGGGACGCATGGCGCTTGAGCTGCCGCTCGACCGCCTGCAGCGCTGGATGCAGGGTGTCATTACTCACGAGGGCGACGTGCCTGACGCCCTCACGTCGCCCGAAGTGAGAGCTGAGCTGGCCCCCGAGCTTCTTGCCGACGTTCTCCTGCCTTCCGAGACGCTCCAGCCCGCCGAGCGCCTCGGCATCTACCACGACATGTACCCGCTACGGATGTACGACACCCTCGTGGCCGACTATCCGGGCCTCGAGCACTTCCTCGGCCACGAGGCCTTCCACGAGCTCGTCCGCGCGTACACGAAGGTCCACCCGTCGCGGAGCTACACGCTGAACCGCCTGGGCGACCATCTCCCGAAGTTCCTGAAGACGGCGTCCGTTCGCCGGCCCGACTTCTGTCACGAACTCGCCCGGCTCGAGCTGGCGGTCACGCACGTCTTCGACGAGGCGGAGACGCCTCGGCTCACCGAGGCCGAGATCGCTTCGGTGCCCCCCGAAGCCTGGGAGCGGGCCGTGCTCCGTCCGGTGGCGGCTTTCCGCCTCCTGACCTTCCGCTATCCCGTCAACGCCTACCTGCAGACCGTCAAGGACGACGACCACGATCACCCGAAGCCTCGGCTCAAGGACGAGTGGGTGGCCGTGTATCGGCGCGACTACGGGGTCTTCCGCCTCTCGCTGTCCCGCCCCGCCCACGACCTCCTCGCCGATCTCGTGTCGGGAATTCCCCTCGGCGAGGCGATCGCCCGCGCCCTGCGGGCGGGCAGGAAGCGGGCGCCCAGCGAGACCGAGCTCTTCCGCTGGTTCCGGGAGTGGGTGTCGGCGGGGATCTTCTGCGCGGTGGAGGTCGCGGCAGGCTGAACGGAGGCTGGTGGGCCCGGAAGGACTCGAACCTTCGACTAGCCGGTTATGAGCCGGCCGTTCTAACCAGCTGAACTACGGGCCCGCTGGAGAGCGTAACAGACGCGGCGGGATCGTTCTATCATTCCTCGGCGTGCCACTCGCCCGACGGGCGCCGGCAGGGTCGTGGGCCCTCGTCCTCGCCCTCTCATCCTTATTTATTGGCGGTCGTCCGCTGGGGGCGCAGGCTCCGAAGGCTCCGCGGCCGTCGCCGTCCGCCTCCCCCATCCAGTTCGCGGACGCCACCCAGACCGCCCGTCTCGAGGGCTACCGGAACCTCTTCGGCGGTCCGGGCAAGCCCTACATCGTCGAGTCCACCGGCAACGGCGCCGCCTGGCTCGACTACGACGGCGACGGGCGGCTGGACCTCTTCGTCGTGAATGGCTCGACGCTCGAGAAGCAGGAGAAGGGCGAGCGCGGTCCCGGGAACCGGCTCTACCACAACGACGGCAAGGGCGGCTTCGAAGACGCGACCGCCGGGTCCGGGCTCGAGGGTGGGTACTGGGGCGCCGGAGTGGCCGCCGGCGACTACGACAACGACGGACGCGTCGATCTCTACGTGACCACGATCCTCGAGGGCAACCACCTCTACCACAACGAAGGCAACGGCGTGTTCAGGGACGTCACCGCGCGGGCGGGCGTCGGCGGCGGCAAGCGGGATTCGGTGGGGGCGGCCTTCTTCGACTACGACCGCGACGGCCGGCTGGACCTACTGGTCGCGAACTACGTCCGCTTCGACCGCGCCTATCTCGACGGGGCGTCGCCGTTCTGCCTCTGGAAGGGCCTCAAGGTCTTCTGCGGACCCACCGGCGTCGCCGGAGAACCGAACGTGCTGTACCACAACAACGGGGACGGCACGTTCACGGACGTCACCGCCCAGGCGGGTCTCGTGAACCCCGAGCTCAAGAGCCTCGGCCTCCTCACCGCCGACCTCGACGGCGACGGCTGGCCCGACGTGTACGTGGCGAGCGACTCCACGATCCAGGGCGTCTACCGCAACCGCGGCGACGGGACCTTCGAGGACCTCTCTCTCGCCTCCGGGGCGGGATACAGCCAGGACGGACGCGCCCAGGCGGGGATGGGGGTCGACGTCGGAGACTTCGACGGGGACGGGAAGCCCGACCTCTTCGTCACCACCTTCCAGGACGACTACAAGACCCTCTACAAGGGCGACGGCAAGCTCCGCTTCTCCGACGTGACCTACGCGGCGCGCATCGGGCAGGTGAGCTTCAACCGGCTGAGCTGGGGCACCGCCTTCCGCGACTTCGACAACGACGGCTGGGAGGACCTGTTCGTGGCGAGCGGCCACGTCTACCCGCAGGTGGACGCGGCCCACCTCGCCCAGGAGACCTACGCGCAGCAGAACCAGGTGCTCAGGAACCTCGGCAACGGCGCGTTCGCCGACGTGACGGCGACCGCCGGTCCCGGGCTGCAGGTGATCAAGTCGAGCCGCGGCGCCGCCTTCGGCGACTACGACGACGACGGACGGGTGGACGTCGTCGTGGTGAACATGGACGACACGCTGACCCTCCTCCACAACACGACCCAGACGGCCCATCACTGGCTCGCGGTGAGGACGATCGGCACCAAGAGCAATCGGGACGGTATCGGGGCCCGCGTGCGCGTCCGCGCGGGCGGCCGCGAGCAGGCGCGCGAGGTGCGCACGTCCGGCTCCTACGCCTCGGCCAACGACCCGCGCGTCCACTTCGGCCTCGGGCCGGTGGATCGCGCGGAGTGGCTCGAGGTCAAGTGGCCGAGCGGAGCTCTGCAGACGTTCAAGGACGTGGTTGTCGACCGTGTGGTCGTCGTGCACGAGGACGAAGGGATTCGGCCGTAGGCCCATGTCACGCCGCACCGTCGCGCGCCGATGCCGTGAGGCGCTCTTTGTCGCCGCCCTGATGGGACTCGCCGTCCCTCGCGCCGCCGCGCAGGCGAGCGACACCCCCGAGGGGCACCACGCGGCGGCGCGGGAGCACCGCCGCGCCGGCCGCACGAACGAAGCCCTGGCCGAGCTGCGCGCCGGCCTCAAGCTCGACCGCAGCTACCTCCCCTCCCTCGTCGAGATGGCGGACCTCCTGAGCGCGAGCGACCGCGTCTTCGAAGCCTACGGGGTCCTGCAGTACGCGGTGGGCGTCCATCCGCAGTCCGCCGAGGTGCACGCGCTGCTCGGCCGGTGCTTCGCGCGCCTCGAACGGCTGAAGGACGCCCGGCAGGAGTTTGAGCGAGCCCTGGCGCTCGACCCCGGGCCGACCGAGCCCTACTTCGGGCTCGCCTCGGTGGAGCGCCGCCTCGGGCGCTTCGCCGACGCGCGCGCGCACATCGAGGCGCTCCTCGCACGGACGCCGGGCGATCGAGCGGCGCAGGAGCTGCGGGCCGCGGTCTGTCTCGACGCGAAGGACTACGAAGCCGCCCTCGCCGCGTATCGCGAGCTCCGCCAGGCGCATCCCGAAGACGCCGGCTCCGCGCGGGCTATCGCCCGGACACTCCTCGTCGCCGGCCGCTACGCGGAAGCCGAGGAGGCTTTCCGAGCTCTCCTCCAGACGGATCCGTCTGACCGCGAGGCGATACGGGGCGTCTACGACGCGAGCTACAAGCGCGGCGCCTACCCGCAAGCCGCGGACGCGCTCCTTCGTCTCGCGAAGCTCGAGCCCGGCAGCTGCGAGCCGCTCCTCCTGCTCTCGCGGGCCTACCAGCGGCAGGGCGACCTCCCCGAGGCGCGAAAGCGGGCCGAGGCCTGTCTCCGGCTGGAGCCGACACACGCGGGAGCGCACTTCCTCGTCGGCTGGGCGTGGCTGGGAGAAGGCGACCTCTCCCGGGCGAAGGCCGAGTTCGAGGAGTCGCTGCGGAGCGATCCCGGATCCGTAGAGACGCTCCACCGGCTGGCCGCGGTGGAGACGCGTCTCGGCAACCGGCCGGCCGCCGTGCGCCTGCTCGAGAAGGCGGCATCCGTCGATCCCGACTACGCGGCCGCTCGCTACGAGTTGGCCCAGGCCCTGGCCGCGGAGGGCCGAAGCGACGACGCGGCGAAGCAGCTCGAGGCCTTCCGACGCCTGAAGAGCCGCGAAGCCTGGAAGTCGGCGCCGCCGGGCGCCGCGGACGCAGGCCACGTCGAGGACTGGACCTCCTTCGCGACCTACCTCCTCGGCGAGAAGCGGCCGCGCGAGGCGCTCGTCGCCC
>JBKPBQ010000343.1:0-17523 GCA_046726955.1 Acidobacteriota bacterium | reverse complement strand
GCTCGGAGATGTGTATAAGAGACAGCCCACGGACCGCGAGGATCCCTCCCTGGCCGACCTCATCCCCGCCGACCCTGCCCGGCCCTACGACATGAAGCAGCTCATCGAGGCGGTGGTGGACGAGCGCCGCTTCCTGGAGGTGCAGGCGCACTACGCGGCGAACATCGTGGTCGGCTTCGCCCGGATGGGCGGCCGGAGCGTAGGGATCGTGGCCAACCAGCCGGCGGTCCTCGCCGGATGCCTCGACATCGACGCCTCCGTGAAGGGCGCGCGCTTCGTGCGCTTCTGCGACGCCTTCAACGTTCCCCTCGTCGTCTTCGAAGACGTCCCCGGCTTCCTGCCCGGCACCGCCCAGGAGTACGGCGGGATCATCCGCCACGGGGCGAAGCTGCTCTTCGCCTTCGCCGAGGCCACCGTGCCTAAGATCACGGTCATCACGCGCAAGGCCTACGGCGGCGCCTACTGCGTGATGGCGAGCAAGCACATCCGCACGGACCTCAACTTCGCCTATCCGAGCGCGGAGATCGCGGTCATGGGCCCGGAGGGAGCGGTCAACGTTCTCTACCGCCGGGAGCTCGAGGCCGCGAGCGACCCCCAGGCGCTGCGGGCCGAGCGCGTCGCGGAGTTCCGCGAGAAGTTCGCGAGCCCGTACGTGGCCGCCGACCGCGGCTTCGTGGACGAGGTCATTCCCCCCGCGAAGACGCGGGCCAAGATCGTGGCCGGCCTGGACATGACGCGCACCAAGCGCGACAAGAACCCGCCCAAGAAGCACGGCAACATCCCCCTCTAGCGCTCCATGAGCCGCGACTTCCGCAAGATCCTCGTCGCCAACCGCGGGGAGATCGCGGTACGCGTCATCCGCGCCTGTCGCGAGATGGACATCGCCACGGTCGCGGTCTACTCGGAAGCGGACCGCCTCGCCCTCCACGTTCGCCAGGCCGACGAGGCGTATCTGGTGGGGCCGCCGCCCTCGCGCGAGAGCTACCTCTCGATCGAGCGCGTCCTCGAGGCCGCCAAGAGGAGCGGGGCCGAGGCCGTCCACCCCGGCTACGGCTTCCTCGCCGAGAACACGGAGTTCGCCCGCGCCTGCGAGACGAGCGGGATCGTCTTCATTGGACCGCGGAGCGAGACGATCGCGCTCATGGGCGAGAAGACGTCGGCCCGCCGCCTGGCGGTGGAGGCGGCCGTGCCGGTGGTGCCGGGCACGCTCGAGCCCGTGGCCGACGAAGCGTTGCTGCGGAAGGAAGCCGAGGCGATCGGCTACCCGATCATGCTCAAGGCCGCGGCGGGAGGCGGGGGCAAGGGGCTGCGGCTCGTGGGCTCGCCGGCCGAGCTCGCCTCGGCTCTCGCTCGGGCGCGCAGCGAGGCCAGGAGCGCTTTCGGGGACGACAGCGTCTACCTCGAGAAGGCCATCGTGAAGCCCCGCCACATCGAGATCCAGGTCCTCGCCGACGCGCACGGCAACGCCGTCCATCTCTTCGAGCGCGAGTGCTCGATCCAGCGCCGCCACCAGAAGGTCATCGAGGAGAGCCCGTCTCCCTTCGTCACCCCCGCGCTCCGGGAGCGCATGGGCGCCCTCGCGGTGGGCCTCGTCAGGCGCGCGGGCTACGTGAACGCGGGAACGTTGGAGTTCCTCGTGGACGAGGGGGGCAATCCCTACTTCCTGGAGATGAACACCCGGCTGCAGGTGGAGCACCCGGTGACGGAGATGGTGACGGGCGAGGACCTCGTGAAGCTCCAGATCCGGGTGGCCCAGGGGGAGAAGCTGCCCTTCGCGCAGGAGGATCTCAAGCAACGCGGCCATGCCATCGAGTGCCGCGTCTACGCGGAGGACCCGGACGCGGGCTTCCTGCCGAGCCCGGGGCGGATCCTCGCCCTGCGTCCTCCCGGCGGCCCCGGCATCCGTGACGACAGCGGCGTCTACGAGGGCTACACCGTGCCCATCCACTACGACCCGCTCGTCTCCAAGCTCGTGGCCTACGGCTACAGCCGCCGCGACGCCATCCTGCGGATGCGGCGCGCGGTCTCCGAGTACAAGGTGCTCGGGATCAAGACGACGCTGCCCTTCTTCCAGCGCGTGCTCCACCACCCGGACTTCCTCGCCGGGAGCTACGACACGTCGTTCGTGCAGGCTGCCTTCGCGGAGGCCGACCGCAAGAGGACGCGGCCGGTGGAGATCGCCGTGGCGGCGGCGGCGATCCGGGCGTTCCGCGAGCGGCAGTCGGCGCGGCTCGCGGGCTCGCCGAACGGGTCCGCTTCGCCGTCGCCGTGGCGCGCCGCCGCGCTCCGCGAGGGCATCCGGGAGGGTGCGTGATCTTCGACGCCACCGTCGACGGCCGGTCGCTGCGGGTGGAGGTCCGCGGCACGGAAGGCCGCTACGTGGTGCTGCTCGACGGCGCGCCGCTCGAGGTCGATCTCCAGGACACGGGCAGCCACTTCGTGAGCCTGCTCGTCGGAGGGAAGAGCTACGAGGCGGGCCTCGAGAAGCGCGCGGGCGGCTACAGGGTCGTCCTCGCCGACGACGTGGTCGACGTCGACCTCGCCGAGGGCACGAAGAGCGCTCTCCTTCCCCTGCGCAAGCCCGGGGGCCTCGCCCGGGTCACCGCCCCCATGCCGGGCAAGCTCGTGCGCGTGCTAGTGAGCACCGGCCAGGAGGTCGCCGCCGGGGACGGCCTCGTCGTGGTCGAGGCCATGAAGATGGAGAACGAGCTGCGCGCACCGAAGGCGGGCAAGGTGAAGGAGGTGCCCGTCCGCGAGGGCCAGGCGGTGGAGGCGGGGACGCTGCTCGTGGTCGTGGAGTAGGGGGTGACTCGCCGGCGCCGACGGCTGCTGCTGCTCCTCCTGCTCCTGCTCGTCGGGGTCTACTTCCTGATGGGGCTGCCGCAGTGGTCGGCGACGCTCGTGGCCCGGGGGCTGTCGGCGCGGCTCGCGCGTCCCGTCTCGGTGGGCTCCGTCGGCTTCCGCCTCGTGCCCTTCGAGGTCGAGCTCGTCGACATCCAGGTCGCTTCGCTCGACCCCGGAGATCCGCCTTCGATCGAGGTTCCGCGCGTCGTGCTCACGCCGAGCCTGGCCCCCCTGCGCGGCGGGCGGCTCGTGCTCTCGCGCGTGAAGGTGGAGAGCCCGCGGATCCGCATCCACGCCTACCCCGACCCTCCGGAGGGACGCGGCGGCGACGACATCCCGCGGCTCGGCGGTGACGGCAGCCGCGGCGGGCTCGACGTGCGCATCGGCCGTCTCGTCATCCAGGGCGGCGAGTTCCGGCTCGACCACGACCGCGTGCCCCTCGACATCGACCTTCCCGACTTCCACGGCCGCCTCGTGGCCCGTTCCGGCGGCGGCCTCCAGGGCCGCGTCTCCTTCGGGCCCGGGCCGCTGCGCTTCGGCACCGCCCCCGAGCTGCCGATCGGCACCGACATCGACCTCTCGTTCTACCAGGGTCAGCTCACGGTAGACTCCGCGCGGCTCTACGGGGAAGGCACGGACCTCAGCTATACGGGCCGGCTGCGCTTCAGCGGCCGCCCGCAGGGGCAGTTCAACCTCAAGGGACCCGTCGATCTCCAGCTCATCGAGAAGCACGTGCTCCGCTCGGGCCTCGGGCTCGAAGGAGCCTCTCGCTTCGACGGAGTGCTCTCCGTCGACGGCTCGCGGCTGCGCATCGAGGGGCGGATGGACGGGACCGCCGGCCGCTTCCTCGGGGTGGACGTCCCGCGCTACGCGGGCGACCTCTCCTACGACGGCACGAGCGGGCTCCGGCTCCGCGCGCTCGAGGTCGACACGCTGGGCGGGCACGGGACCCTCGACGTGGACGTTCCTCCCGAGCCGGGCTCGGTGCGGATCGCGGGGCCGATCGCCGCCGCCGACGGCGAGGGCCTCGCGCGCCTCGTGTTCGGGTGGGGGCCTCTCGACGTCGCGACCCAGGCCACGGGCGATTTCGACGTGTCTTGGCCGAAGGGCCAGACGCGGAGGATCTCCGGCCGCGTCGTCCTCGACCTCGCCGCCGGCGCGGACGGGCGCACGCCGCTCTCGGGAAGCCTCGACTGGAGCGCCGCGGACGGCGTGCAGACGGTGAAGAAGGGGGACTTCCGGACACCCGACGCCCGCGCGCTCGTCGACGGGCGAATCGACGCGCAGCGCCGCACCGACCTCGCGGTCACCGCGGACTCGACCGACCTCGCGAGTACGGACGAGCTCCTCACGCGCGTGCGCCGCGCGCTCGGGAACGCGGAGGCCCAGAAGGCCGGGTTCTCGGGCGAGGGGACCTTCGAGGGACGCTGGCGCGGGACGCTGGACGTCCCGCTGTTCGAGGGCCGCTCCACCGGCCGCAACGTGGGCTACCGCGGCGTCGTCTGGGGCCGCGCGGAATGGGTGGGCTCCGCGGACCCGGTGGAGGTCCGATCCCACTCGCTCGTCGTCCGGCGTCCGGGAGCGGAGATGTGGCTCGACGGGCGCGTGCAAACCGGGTTCTAGGGGCAGGAAGACGAAGTGGACGTGAAGGTGCGGCTGGACGACTGGCCGGCCGCGGACATCGCGAAGGCGATGGACTGGGACCTGGACGTGTCGGGCGAGCTCTCGGGCGAAGCGACCGCTCGCGGCCGGAGGAGCGCGCCCGAGGGCGAGGCGCGGCTCGCCGCCCGGCGCGGACGCTACTACGGCGTCGGCTACGACGAGGCGACGGTGGAAACGCGGTGGGGAGCGGCGAAGACCGAGGTCACGTCGGGGCGCGCCTCGCTGGGCGGAGGGACGCTCGGCTTCCGCGGATCGCTCACCGACGACGGCGTCTACGACGGGGAAGCCGATCTCGCGGGAGTGGAGCTCGAAGAGGTCGCACCCGCGGTCGGCCCCGACGTCGCGCTCCACGGGAAGCTCACGGGCCGACTCCTCCTGCAGGGAACGCTCCTGCGACCGCGCCTCTCCGGGAGCCTGCGCTCGGCGCGGGTCTTCCTCGGCGACGAGGGCGTGGGGGCGCTGGAGGCGACCCTGCGCGGAGACGGAGACGGCGAGGTCGCGATCGACGCCCGCTGCCGCTCCGCGCGCGTGGACCTCGCCCTCGCCGGCCGCGTGTCGGCGATCGAGCCCTATGAGGCCGCGCTCACCCTGCGGGGCACGGACACGAGCCTCGATCCCTTCCTGCGCGTGCTCGCGCCGGCGGCGGTGCCTAACGCACTCGGCCTCCAGACGACCGGCGAGGTGACGCTGCGGGGGCCGTCGCGCGACTTCGGCCGCCTGGCCGCGCGCGCGACGCTCGGCGAGCTCCAGGTCCAGCTCCCGGACTACGTGCTCAAGAACCGCGAGCCAGTCGAGCTCACCGCCCAGGGGGGACGGCTGACGCTCCGGCCCCTGCAGCTCGCCGGCGAGGGCACGGAGCTCGTGGTCGAGGGGGGGGCCGACCTCGTGGGCGACGGCCCCCTCGCGCTCACCGTGCGCGGGGACGCCGACCTGCGCGCGCTGACGCTCGTCTCTCGGCGGCTGCGCGGGCGCGGCGCCGCGCGCCTGGCCCTCGGCATCACCGGAACGCGGGCCGAGCCCCACCTCGAAGGGACGCTCGGCTTCGAGGGGGCCGGGCTCCGCGTCCGCGGGTTTCCGCACGGGCTCGAGGACGTCAAGGGGAAGGTGCATTTCACCGAGAAGACCGCGGACCTCGCGGAGGTCCGCGGGAACCTCGCGGGGGGGACGCTCGAGCTGGGGGGACAGGTCAGCTACACCGCGGGACGCGTCGACTCCTACGACCTTCCCCTCACCGGCCGCGGCCTCGCCCTGCGCTATCCGCCCGGGCTGCGCAGCCTCGTGGACGCCGACCTCCGCCTCTTCGGCGACTCCGCGCGGCAGTGGGTGTCGGGAACGATCGACGTGAAGCAGGCCGTGTGGTCGAAGCGCTACGACGTGGCCACGGAGCTGCTGGCGGCGCGGCCGCCGGCCGAGACGCAGGCCACGCTCGACGAAGGAGCGCGCCTCGACGTGAAGCTGCGCGCGCCCGGGACGCTCCACATCGACAACAACCTCGCGGACCTGCAGGCCCGCGCCGACCTCCTCGTCCAGGGCACGATGAGCGCTCCGGTGGTGACGGGACGGGCCGAGGTGGACCGCGGCCGGATCTACTTCCAGGGCCGCACCTACGTCATCCGCCAGGGCATCCTGGACTTCGTGAACCGGCAGAAGATCGATCCCCTCTTCGACATCGAGGCGGAGACGCGCATCCGCTCGTATCGCGTCACGCTGCGGGTGGGAGGTACCCTCGAGCGCGTCACCCCGAACCTCAGCTCGGACCCGCCGTTGTCTTCGGTGCAGATCCTCGCTCTTCTCGCGGGGGGCAGCGAGACCGACGTGGCGAACCTCACGCAGGCCCAGGCGCAGGCGAACCAGGGGCAGCTCGCGGCCACAGGGGCGGCCACTCTCGCCGCGGGCAAGATCTCCGAGGAGGTGGGCCTCGAGCGCGGCGCGGAGAAGCTCCTGGGCTTGAACCGCTTCTCGATCGACCCCTCGCTCGTCCGCGGCGCCACCACCACGCCGACGGCGCGGCTGAACGTGGGCAAGCGCATCACGCCGGACCTCTCGGTGCTCTACTCGCAGGACCTGCGGAGCAACGACGTCCGCCTCCTCTCGCTCGAGTACACGCTGCGGGACTGGCTGTCGCTTCTCCTGACCCGCGAGGACCCGACGGGCGGCTTCGGCGTGGACGTGCGCTTCCGGCAGGCGCACTAGGCAGGATGATGAAGAGTGTCCTTTCGCGGCGCGCGGCGGTGATGGCTTCGGCCGAGTGCTTGATGCGCCGACATCGGATTCCGCAGCCACGGCGCGCGCGCCTGTCGAAGGCTGCTTCTTCAGCACCCTGCTAGCGTGCTCCTCTTCCCGCTCCTTCTCGCCGTGGCCGCGAGCCCCGCTCCCCTCGTGCGGGCCGTGCACGTGGAGGCGCTCGACCCCGCGCGCTACGCTCCCTACGTGGCCGTCGTTCCCGGCGAGCCGCTCGACGCGGCCGCCGTCCGCCGCACGGTCGACCGTTTCTACGCCACCGGGGAGTTCGAGGACGTGGTGGTGGAGACGGAGCCGGCGGGCGAGGAAGGCGTCGACGTCGTGATACGGCCGCAGCCGGCGGCCCTCTTCGCGCGCGTCGTCGTCAAGGGCGACCGCGTGAAGAACGCCAAGGACGTGCGCAAGGCGGCGCGGCTGCGCCGCGGCGAGCCGCTCTGGCCGGCCCGGCTCGACCGCGCGGGGCAGGACGTGGCGCTCGCGCTCACCGCCGACGGCTACCTCGAGGCCGTGGTGGAGGCGACGGCCGTGCGGGGTCCGGAGGGCGCCGACGCCGTCTTCACCGTGCGTGCCGGTCCGCGCGCCCGCGTCCGCAAGGCGACGATCGTGGCCGACGACGGGCCTCCCGCCGTCCCCCTCGAGGCGGAGATGCGCCCGGGCCCGGGAGACGTCTATCGCCCCGCGCGCGCCGCGAAGTCGGCGGAAGCGATGCGCCGGAGGCTCGTCGCCGCCGGGCGCTGGAGGGCACGCGTGGAGGTGGCGGCCCCCTACGACCCGCGCGCCGCGAGCGTCGACCTCGCGTTCCGCGTCGCCTCCGGTCCCTTCAGCGAGGTCGAGGTTCGGGGCGGGGAGACACCGCACGGCGTGCGCACGGCTCTCGAAGCGATCGTGCGCGAGGGCGCGATGCGCCCCGACGCGCTGGAGGAGGCGAGCGACAGGCTCGAGGAATCCTTCAGGCGGCGCGGCTACCGCGAGGTCGCGTCCCGCCACTTCTACGAGAAGCGGGCCTACGGGGAGGCCCTCGTCTTCGAGGTGACGCCGGGGCCCGCGTTCGTCGCCGGCTCGGTGCGCGTCGTGGGCGGCGACGACCAGCCGGTGGTGCTCCAGACGCAGGCCGGGCTGCCCGTCGAGGACCGCCTGGTCGAGGAGGACCTGCGCACGCTCCGCCGACGGCTCGAGGACCGCGGCCACGTCGAGCCGCTCGTGGAAGCCGAGATCCCCGAGGGTGGGGGCACGGTGAGCGTCGTGTTCCGGGTGCGGCCGGGCCCGCGGACGGTGGTGTCGGAGGTGACGCTCGACGCGCCTCCGCTGCCGGATCCCTCCGAGCCGCGGCGCGAGCTCCGCCTGCGCGCGGGCCAGCCCTACCGGATCCGCGATCTCGCCGCCGACCGCGCGGCGCTCGTCGCGGCGTGGCGCGACGCCGGCTATTTCGCGGCGGCGGTCGCCCCCGAGGTCGTCTTCGACGAGGACCGGACGGGGGCGCGGATCCGCCTGCACGTCGACCCAGGCCCGCGCACCGACGTGGGGGAGATCGTGGTGGCGGGACTCCGCGACACGAACGACCTGGTCGTGCGCCGTGAGCTGCTCCTAAAGAAGGGCCAGCCGCTGGGGCAGCGCGAGCTCCTCGAGAGCCAGAGGCGGCTCGCCGCCCTCGGGATCTTCGACCGCACGGACCTCGTCCCTCTCGATCCAGAGAGCCCCTCGCCCCGCGACCTCGTGGTGAGCGCGCACGAGGCGCCGGCCATCACGCTCGCCTACGGCCTCGGCTACGGCGAGCGCGACAAGGTGCGCGCGAGCTTCGAGGTCTCGCGCCGGAACCTCTTCGGCATGGACCGGTCGCTGACCGCTTTCGTGCGCGGCAGCTTCAAGGGCAGCCGGTTCCTGCTGAACTACCGCGAGCCCTGGCTCCTCGGCCACCGCACGAACCTCTTCGTCACCGGCTTCTGGGAGGAGGAGGACCGCGTCTCCTTCGACTACAACCGGGCGGGGGGCGTCGTGCAGGTCGCGCGTCCCCTGGAGAAGCAGCACCTGAACCTCATCGGACGCTGGGGCCACACCGCCACCCACGTGTTCGACATCAAGGTTCCCATCGGGGAGATCGACCGCCAGTTCCGCACGTACACGCTCTCCGGTCCCTCCGCCTCGCTCGTCTACGAGACCCGCGACGATCCGCTGGAGCCGCGGCGGGGGTCGTTCATGGGCACCGACCTTTCGCTCTCGCTCCCCGTGCTGGGGGCCGCGCGGTTCGTCAAGGGCTACTTCCAGGCCGCGACCTACGACCAGCTCAACGCGCGCACCGTCTTCGCCCTCGCCGCGCGCCTGGGCCTCGCGCGCACCTACGGGGTGGGGGAGCCACTGGCGCTGCCCCTGCCCGAACGTTTCTTCCTGGGCGGGGCCTATGGCCTGCGCGGCTACGATGAGGACGCCGTCGGCCCGCGGGCGCCATCGGAGGACGGCACGCTCGTCCCCACCGGCGGCAACGCGCTCGTCTACGCCGGAGCCGAGCTCAGGCTCGACGCGAGCCGTGCCTTCTCGGTGGCCGCGTTCGCGGAGATGGGCGGCATCTACCTCTTCATCCGCGACATCGACCTCGGCCAGCTCCGCTACACCGCCGGGCTCGGCCTCCGCTACAAGACCGCGTTCGGTCCCTTGCGCGTCGACTGGGGATACAAGCTCAACCGGCCGTTCGGCGAGTCGTCGAATCGCTTCCACTTCACGATCGGCCATGCGTTCTAGCCGCGTCGTCGGCCTCGCGCTCGCAGCCGTCGTCCTCGCGGCGGCGGCACGCGCCGACGTCGTGGAGCGGATCGTCGCGGTGGTGGACGGCCGGCCCGTGCTGCAGAGCGACGTTCTCCTCCTCGCTCACGTCCGCGGGCTCGCGCCGGACAAGGCGCTCGAGGCGGTGATCGAAGAGCGGCTCATGTACGCCGAGGCTTCGCGGGCCGCCCAGGCCGCGGCCACACCGGCGGAAGAGGAGAAGGCCGTCGCCCGCCTCTACGAGGAACGGCCCGATCTGCGCGAGGCCGTCCCCGAGGCCGATCTCCGGCGCCTCGTGAAGCGCCAGCTCACGATCGTCAAGTACGTCGAGTTCCGCTTCCGTCCCCAGGTGCGGGTGACGCCGGAGGAGCTGGAGCAGGCCTACGCCGAGGAGCACGAGGGCGAGGCCGAGGCCCCCCCTCTGGCCGCGGTGGCTCCGGCCCTCGAGGAGAAGCTCACCCGCAAGGCTCTCGACGAGCGGCTCGAGACCTGGGTCCGCGACTTGCGCGAGGGCGCGGAGATCCGCTACAACCGGTAGCGACCGCGAGCCGCGTTGGCGCGGATCCGCAGGAGATCGAGGAAGGCCTGTCCTCCGCGCCGGAGGCCCACGTGCGTGGCCTCGTCGTTCCGCCAGGTCACGCCGACCTCGGCGATGCGGAGCCCGCGCCGGCGCGCGATGTAGAGCGTCTCCACGTCGAAGGAGAATCCGTCGAGCCGGGCTCGGGTGAAGGCGGTCTCCGCCGCGGAGGCGGTGAAGAGCTTGAAGCCGCACTGCGTGTCGCGGAGGTCGGGGAGGACGAGGAGGCGCACGAAGACGTTGAAGAGCCGGCCCATCCCTTCCCGGTACCAGGGCTGGCGCAGCTCCACGTTCGACGTCCGCAGCGCGCGCGAGCCGATGGCGACGTCGGCGCCGGTGTCGAGGGCCGAGGCGAGCCGCGCCAGGTCCTCGATCGGCGTCGAGAGGTCGGCGTCGGTCATGAGCCGCCTCGTGCCGCGGGCGTCGAGCATGCCCTGCCGCACGGCGTATCCCTTCCCGCGGTTGGGCGCGTAGCCGATCACGGAAAGACTGGGCAGGCCGGCCGCACGGGCCACGTCGGCGGTGCCGTCCGTGCTCCCGTCGTCCACCACCAGGATCTCGTGGTCGGGATGGGCCGCGCGGAGGTAGGGAGCGATCTTCGCCAGCGTCGCCGGCAGCCGGGCTTTCTCGTTGTAGGCGGGGATGACGACCGTGAGAGCGGGGGCCGTCACCGGGGGCCCCGCAGGAGAGGCTCGAAGAGAGGACGGACGCCGAGGTCCATCCCGGCGAGACCCAGCGAGCGCGCGCCGTCCTCCACCTCGGCGGCGAGGAGGCCGAAGAGCGTCTCTTCCCGGACGCGGGCCTCGCGGCCACTGGCGAGGATGGATTCCCGCCGGGCGTGGATCTCGAACAGGAACGAAGCGAGCGTTTCCGCGAGGCCCGCAAGCTGGACGGTGGCTCGGGCCGCGTCGGCGCCGAGGCGCCCGAGCCGCTCCCTGAGGTCCCGATGCTGGAGGAGGTGCCGCAGGACGGCTTCGAGCTCGGCCTCCTCGAGCCGACCCGGGGTCACGAACGCGGCCGCTCCTTCCGGGAGCGCGGTCGAGGCGTCGGAGCCTTCGGACAGCACGAGCGCAGAGCGCGCGGCGAGCGCTTCGGCGAGGCCGGGGGGGACGGCGCCCGGCGTGAGCGGATCGAGCGCGACGAGAACGTCCGCGGCCGCCGCCGTCGTGGCGAGGTCGGGAACGACGATCGCGCCCTCGACCTTCTCGGCCGAACCACCGACGAGGAGGTGCAACGCGGGGAACTCTTCGCGGAGACGAGACGCCATGCGAACGAGCGTGGCGAGGCGAAAGGGGTCAGGCTGGGCTGCGGCAAGAACGGCGGCGTCCGCCGGGATGGACAATCTCCTCCTCGCCTCCCCTTGCGAGATCGGGTCCGGGGAGGCGAGCAGGTACAGAGGCACGCGCATCACCCGGTCGTCGCCGAGGCGGCGGGCGGCTCGGCGGCATGTCTCTTCCGTGAGCGCGACGAGACCGAGGCTCGTCTCGAGCAGCCGCTCGTTCAGCGGGAAGAGCGCAGGCAGCAGCTCGCCGCCCAGCCCTCGACCCAGGAGCCGCGCCACGAACACCCCCTCGTCGCCGTGGCCGCGCTGCATCTCGGCGAGCGCGGCCGCTCGCGTCTCGCGCCGCGACATCTCGAGGGCCAGGAGCTTCGCGAGCGCCCAGTCGCGGAGGAGCACGACTCCCGGCCACTCGCGCGCCCGCCGGAAGGCGAAGGCATGCTCGGGGGCGTCGGCCACGTCGTAGAGGTCGAGGTCTGCCGAAAGGTGCTCGTGCGGACGCACGTGGGGCACGTCCGCGGGGGACGCGTCCTCGCTCACCCAGACGACGTCCATTCTCGCCTGTAGCGCGGGAACGAGACGGGCGAGCGCGTCGGCCGTCCGCGGGCTCCAGATCGCCAGCTTCACGCGCTCTCCGTCAGCCGGTCGATCACGTGCTCCCACGTGATGCCCTTCACGCGCTCGTAGCCGAGGGCGCCCATCTCGCGGAGCCGGCTCTCCGGCCACTCGTAGAGGCGGTCGATGGCGGCGGCGACGCTCCGGGGATCGGGGGCAGCCACCGCGCCGCACTCGCCGTCGGTGACGAACTCGAGCGGCCCGCCGGCGTCGGTCGTGGTCACGACCGGCTTTCGCGAGAGGAACGCCTCCACGGTCACGTAGCCGTAGTCCTCGTCCACGGGGCCGTAGTAGGCGGCGCGGCAGCCCGCGTAGAGGGCGACGAGGTCTTCCGCGGGAACGAAGCCGAGGAATTCCACGCGCTCGCCGAGCCGGAGCCGCTCCGCGAGCTTCCGCAGGTCCTTCTCCGCGCTGCCTCGTCCGGCGATCTTGAGGCGCGCGCGGCTCGTGGAGAGAGCGAGGGTCTCGATCGCGAGCTCCAGCCGCTTGATGGGCTCGAGCCGGCCCGCGTAGAAGAGGTAGTCGCCGTAGCCGTCGCAGCGGTAGAGGCCGAGCTGGTGCGGAGGCGGATAGAGCGGCGTGCTCGGCAGCTGGTTGTAGCGGAGGAGGCGCGCGGAAACGTTCCGGGAGATCGTGTAGACGGCCCGGCACTCGGAGAGGGCGGCCTGGTCCATGGTCGCGATTGCCTCACGGACCTGCCGGTCGTGCTCGTCGTCGCGAAGCCCACTGAAGGGCGTGCCCACGAGATCGTAGGCCTCGCGGTGCTGGTGGAAGAGCCAGGCCACCTTTCGCGGGTGGCGCACGAGGTAGCTCGGGAACTTGGTGGGGATGACGAGGTCCACGGGACCGCCGTCGGCTTCCCGCACCTCGAGCAGGCGCCAGGCGAGCGCCTGCCGGACGACTGACGCCGCGGGATCGCCGCGGAAGGGCAGCTCCACCACCTCGACGCGGAAGCCGCGCCGGGCCAGGTTGTCGCGCAGCTCGCCCACGAGGATCTCCGCGCCCCCCGTCACGAAGGGGGCCTGGACCGCACAGACGAGGGCGGTCTTCATCCCCGCTTTCGGGTCTCCTCGAGGCGGCTCACCCGCGTCTCGAGCGACTGCAGGGCGAGCTCCAGGACGCGCCTCTGCCGCTCGCCCTCGGCGAGCGCGAGGTCGACACGCTTCACGAGGTCCTGCACGTGCGCGACGAGCTCCTCCTGCAGGATCAGGTGGCGCTCGTCGATCTCGGCGAGGTGGCGTCCCACACCGCCGAGGACGGCGTCGTAGTGGCGATGCGTGGCCTCGACGCGGGCCTGGAGGTAGGCGAGCAGCTCGTTGTCGAGCTGGACCTGCCGAGAGTTGAAGGCGACCTGGGCCTCGAGCCGCGGCGCGAGGAGCTTCTCCACGACCCGGGCGAAGAAGCCGGCGAGACCGCGACGCGAGCCGGCCTCCGCGCGCCAGGCGGCGTTGACCGGCGCCGCGTCGGGCGGGGACGGCGGGGGTGCGGTTTCGGGAACGGGCGGGGAAGCCGGAGCGGACGTCAACACCGTCGCGCGCGGCGCGGGCCGCTCGACCCCGGCGTCCCCGCCGAGGAGCGCGCGCCGGCGCACCTCGTCCCGCACCCGACGCAGCTCCTCCGCCACGCGCTCGCGCTCGTCGGCCATGCCGTCAGGGGCGATTGTACTCGCGGGTATCGATCAGGCCGGCTTGCGGGCGAGCGCCATGACGCTCGCCCCCACGGGAAGCGACACTCCCGCACGCACGAGCGCCGCCTCCAGACGGAGCAGCGCGTGGAAGAGCCACTCGACGGGGGCGGGCAGGAAGCCCACGTCGGAGCCCGTGCGCCCGGTGAGGCGGTCGAGTCCCCGGCGCAGGAGGAGCACCGGGAACAGGAACGAGTTGCAGTAGCTCGCCCGCACGGTCACGAGCCCCGCGTCGCGCAGGAGGGCGAGGAGCTCGCCCTTGGTGTAGCGGTGCCGCGACTGGACCTCGACGTCGTGCCCGCCCCAGAGGAGCATCAGCGCGGGGACGCGCACGAAGAGCAGCCCGCCCGCCCGCAGCACGCGCGCCATCTCCCGGACGGCCGCGCGGTCGTCCGTGACCCACGCGTGGTAGACGACGTCGAACGACGTCACGCAGTCGAACGTCGCGTCGGGAAAGGGCAGACGGAGAAGGCCGGCCCGGACCGCCGCCGCTCCCCGTTGGCGGCAGAAGCGCATGGCCTCGGGCGAGAGGTCGATCCCCACGGCGCTCCCGAAGCGGGCGAGGTCCTCGAGGTTGCGCCCCGTGCCGCAGCCGGCGTCGAGGAGGCGCCGCCGCCCCTCCGGGCGCAGCGCGCGCACCGCCGGCTCGAGAAAGGCGAGGCTCAGGGCCCGCATCCCCCGGTACCACCACTGCCGCTCCTCGGAGTCGTAGATGTTCTGGTATTCGGCCTCGTTCAAGTCCGGGCCCGGTCGGATGTGAAGTAGGCGACGACGTTGTCGAGGATCTCGTCGAGGTGCACGCGCGGCTCGTAGCCCGTGAGTGCGCGCAGCTTGCCGAGGTCGGGGACGCGTCGCGGCATGTCCTCGAAGCCCTCTTCGTACGCCAGGGAGTAGGGGACGGTCACGATCTCGCTGCGGCTGCCCGTGCGGGCCTTGATCCTCTGCGCGAGGTCGCGGACGGTGATCTCTTCCCGGTCGTTGCCGATGTTGAAGACCTGGCCCACCGCCTCCTCGTGCTCGGCGAGGCGCACGAGCTGGCCCACGACGTCCGTCACGTACGTGAAGCAGCGCGACTGCGTGCCGTCGCCGAAGACGGTCAGGGGATGGCCGAGGAGGGCCTGCTTGACGAAGTTGGGGATGACCATGCCGTAGCGGCCGGTCTGCCGCGGCCCCACGGTGTTGAAGAGGCGGAAGACCACGACCGGCAGCCGCTTCTCCTTGAAGTAGGCGAGGGCCAGGAACTCGTCGATGGCCTTGCTGCAGGCGTAGCTCCAGCGGCCCTTGAAGGTGGGCCCCATGACGAGGTCGGCGTCCTCGCGGAAGGGCACGTCCGTGCTCTTGCCGTAGACCTCGGAGGTGCTGGCGATCAGGATCTTCTTCTTCTTCTTGTTCGCGAGCTTGAGCAGCATCTCCGTGCCGTGCACGTTCGTCTCGATGGTGTTGACCGGGCTCTCCACGATGAGCCGCACCCCCACGGCCGCGGCCAGGTGGAACACGACGTCCACCCGGTCCACGAGCTCCGCGGTCATGGGCTCGTTCATGATGCTCTCGATCGAGTAGTGGAAGTGCGGGTCCCTCTTCAGGTGCTCGATGTTCTCGATGCTTCCGGTGGAGAGGTTGTCGAGGACGTAGACCTCGTCGCCGCGCGCCACGAGCGCCTCCGCGAGGTGGCTGCCCACGAAGCCGGCGCCTCCCGTGATCAGTGCCTTCATTCGAGCATGTCCTCCCGGATGGTCTCGTCGACCTGGATGGGACGGGCGGCTCGCCGGCCGATCACCCGGTGCGCCTCCCGGGGCGGGAAGCCGGGGGGAGCGGTCCTCCCGTCGGTGCGCTTGTAGGCGAGCATGGGGGCAGTGAGCACTTCGCCCCGGCCGATGAGGATCCCCGCCACGATGGAGCGGGCTACCGCGCGCCGCTCGCGCTCGGCCTCCGGCGCCTCCTCGGCCGCCGCCTCTCCCGCCGCGCGCTCCCCCTGCCGCAGCAGCTCCACCATGCGGTAGAAGTCCTCGGGGGAGAGGGCGGCCGTGTCGTCGCGGCGCTTGCGGGTGCGGTCGAGGGCGAAGCGCTTCTCCACGAAGTCGGCGCCGTGAGCGGCGGCGAGCGCGGGGGAGAGGAGGGCGAAGGCGCTGCCGCCGTCGGTCTGGTCGAGGAAGCCCACGGACACGCGGTGGCGCTCCTTGAGGACGCCGAGCTCGCGGAAGCGGATCGCCTCGACGGGCACGGGGCTCAGGGGAGAGCCGAAGAGGAGGGCGACCTTCTCGCCCGTGAGGTCGATCGCTTCGCGCACCACCGCCTCCGGCACCGCTCCTACCGAGAGGACGACCGGGAGCGAGGAGGCGGTCACGGCGCGGATGAGCTCGGGATTCTCCATGTCGGTGGTGTGCACCTGCAGCGCGTCCACCGCCGCTTCCGCGGCCAGATCCAGCGAGGGGCGGTCGAAGACCTCGGCGAGCACGGCGAGGCCCGAGGCGCGCGCCGCCTTCAGGACCTTGCGCCACTCCCGCGGCGAGATCTCGACGGCGTCCAGCTCCTTCCGTCCCGGATGGCGTCGCACCACGAGGGTGTCCGCCCGGAAGAGCTGGAACTCGATCGCGTCCGCCCCCATCTTGAAGGCGGCCTCGATCATCCGCAACGCGGTCTCGGCCGACCCCTCGTGCGCGGATCCCACGAGCGCCACCACCAGGCAGGGCTGGCCGTCGCCCATCCGCCGCGTGCCGAGCGTCAGTCCGCCTGCTCTCATCGACTAGCGTCGGGGCCGTTCATCATCGACCCCCCACCCTGTCCCTTCCCACGTAGGGGGAGGGGATCGCCTCGGTAGGAATGGCCCCGCGCTCTACTGCAGCAACCTCACGAAGCGCCTCGCGGAGGTCCTCGGGGCTCGCGCTTCCGTTCCAGGCGAGCACGAGCTCGGGCCGGGGACCGCCGTCCGACCTCTCGGGCTCCTCGTCGTCCCCGGAGCGCAGGACGACCGTCGGGACTTCCGCGGCCGCGCAAGCGGCGAGAAGCGTTCTCCGCTCGTCGCGCGAGGGGACGAGGATGGCCGCCGCCTCCGGCTGCGCGGCGGCGAGGAGAGCGCGCATCTCCTCGAAGAGGAGCACGGCTCGGGGGAGCGCGACGAAGGTGAGGTTCGCGAGATCGCCCTCCGCGAGGTCGTAGAAATGGACGCCGCGGTGCGAGAAGGCCTCGTGCACGCCCGGGCTGCGGCGCAGCCCCGCGAAAGCGCGGCGGAAGCGCACCCGGCCGCGCGCCGCCTCTCTCCGCGCCGCCCGCGACCGGCCGGGGGAGAGGCTCTGGAGCGGCACACGGAGGATCGTCTCCCCGGCGTCGGAGTCGCCGAGAGGGCCGACGAGGCCCTCCTCGCCCACGACGACGAACCGGGCGCGCCGTCGCGGCGGGGCGGCGGCCGCTCGCAGCTCGTTCCGGAAGCTCCGCAGCCAGGCGCGCAGGACACGGGCGCGACGGGACGGCGGCCGGCTCCGTCCGTGGAAGAGCACGCCGAGCACGGTGGCCGCCCGCTCGAGGAGCACGGCGGCGGTCTCGGGGAGGCCCATCGCCTCCACCTCGTCCGGCTTCTCGGCGTCGAGGATTCGAAGCCACGTCTCCGCGAGCTTCACGCAGGAGGTGGCGTCGTCGGCGGTACGGAGGAACGACTCCGTCATCCACCAGAGCGACGCCCCCTTCCACTCGAAGATCTCGCGGAAGCTCCGGCCGTCCACGAGCGGACGGCGTCCCCAGACGCGGGCCCAGGTGCGCGCCGCCACGTCGATGTCGCGCGCGACGTCGGGCCCGAGCCCCCGCCGCGCGGGCTCGCACGCGATCCCCGCCGCCGCGAGCGACGCGGCGCCCTTCTCGTCCCAGGCCAGGAGC
>JBKPBQ010000342.1:0-5560 GCA_046726955.1 Acidobacteriota bacterium | reverse complement strand
CGTGTGGGCGATCCCGCCGGCGCGCCTGCGCGCGCTCGCCGACCAGCACGCGGTGCTCGCAACCGCGATCGCCGAAGAGTGTGCGCTGCGCGCCAGCGACGCGATGGAGGAGCTGGCTCTGCTGACGTTCGGCTCGGTTCGCCAGCGGGTCGCGCGCCACCTGCTCGACCTCGCGGCCGCGAGGCCGCACGCCGGCGAGCTCGTGGCGGGGGTCACGCAGCAGCAGCTGGCCGACGCCGCGGGTACGGTGCGGGAGGTCGTGGCCCGGGTGCTCAAGCAGCTCCATCAGGCCGGTGTGACGGCCGGCTCCGACGGGGGGATCGTCATCCGGGATGCCGCCCGCCTCGACGTCGAGGCGAGGGACCGCAGCGCCGATGCGACCTGAGTCACATACCGCGCAGACTGCAGTCACGGCGCGGCACGGGGAAAGCCCCTACATTTGAGTCATGCCAGGGAGGTCGAGCGCATGCGTAGCGCGCTGCCGTGGGTGATCTATGGGGCGAACGGCGTCACCGGCCGGCTGGTGCTCGCCGCCGCGCTCGAGCAGGGACAGCGTCCCCTCGTCGCCGGCCGCGACGCCGTCGGAGTGCGGGCGCTGGCCGAGCAGCACGGACTGGAACCAGCGATCGTCTCCTTGGACGACCGCTCGGCGCTCGAAGGCTTGCTGCGCCGGTCCTCGCGGATCCTGCACACGGCGGGTCCCTTCACCCGCACGGCGGCGCCGATGCTGGATGCCTGCCTGGCCACCGGCACACCCTATCTTGATGTCAGCGGCGAGCTGGACTCGGTGGCCGCGATCCTGGCTCGCGACGCAGACGCTCGACGCGCGGGCGTGCCGGTCGTCACCGGTGCCGGGTTCGGCGTCACCGCCGGCGACTGCATCGCGGCCCACGTCGCACGCCGGCGGCCGGGTGCCAAGCGCCTCCTCATCGGCGTCGACGCGCAGAACGGGCACAGCAGCACCGGCGCGGCCTTGAGCCGGCTCGAAGTGCTCGGAGCGGGCGGCGCTTGGATCGAGGGCGGCCGGCTCGTCCGAGGAGCGATCGCCCATCGGCGGTTCGGCGTGGGCGTGGGCGCGCACGGTCAGACGTTCGTCGCCGCGCCGCTCGCGGAGGTGCTGGCGGCTCACCGCACGACCGCCATCGCCAACGTCGTCGCGGGAATCCCCGTGCCCCGGGCCGCGGCTCCGTTCCTGCGCTGGCTCGCGCCCATTCTTCAGAGCGTGGCTCGCCGGCCCGCGATTCGCCGGCTGGTTACGAACCGCGGCCGGCCCGTGGAAGCGCCGGAGCCGGCGAGACCACGGACACCTCTGCGATCCGTGGCCTGGGCGCGGGCTTCCGACGACGCGGGCAGCGTCGCTTCCGTGCTCGAGATGGGCGAAGGCTACGAGTTCGCGGCGGCGGCCATGGTATTGGCGGCCAAGATGCTCGACGAGCGGCCGCTCGCAGGAGCCTTCACGCCCGCGGCGGCTTTCGGCGCGGACTTCGTCCTGCAGATCGAAGGGGTGTCGCGCCGGGACCTCGCCGAAGCGGCGTAGTCGTGCAGTCGCTCCTGAACTGGCTCGACCGCGTCGCCACGCCGGGCCGGGTGACGCTCCTGCTCGTGCTCGAGCTGCTCGTGGTCGGGTGTGAGAACCTGCTCGTGTTCCCGCTGAGCGTTCCGTACTTTCGTCGCCTCACCGGACGCGCCTACCTCGACATGTGCGCCTTCTGCTCGGCGGACCAGGTCTACGATCACCTCGACGCATTCGGTCCCCTCGGGCGCAAGCTGCAGCTCCTGCTCTTCGCCACGGTCGACGTCGTCATTCCCACCGTCTTCGGACTGTTCGGCGCACTGGGGATCGCGCTCCTCACGCGTTCAGGGCGCAGGCTGCGGCCGCGTCTCGGGTGGCTCATGCTCGTCCCCGTCGCCGCCGCGCTCCTCGACTTCACGGAGAACGGCCTCATCGCCCTGCTGACGACGAGCTATCCCGAGCGCCTGGAGCGCGTGGCCACGATCGCCGGGCTCGTCACCGGGATGAAGACGATCGCGTACCTCCTCACGGTCGTGCTGCTCGCCGCTCTCGCGGTCCGCCGCCGCTCCACTCTGCCCGAAACGATCTCCGGGCCCGTGGCGGCGAGAGAAGGTTGATCCTGCTTCTCTCGGGTTCCACCCGGGCGTAGGCTTCGGGCATGCCGGGGGGCTACGAGTACGACCACACGTGGGAGATGGAGCGTGTACGGCTCGCCGGGCTGGAAGAGGCGCTCGATCCCGGCACCCGTGAGCACCTGGCACGCCTGGGCGCGCGTCCCGGAGCGCGCTGCCTCGAGATCGGGGCAGGCCGCGGATCCGTGGCCTTCTGGCTCGCCGAGCGCGTCGCTCCCGGCGGCGTGGTCGTCGCCACCGACCTCGAGACCGACTTCCTCGAGTCCGAAGCGCCCGGCTACCCCACGCTGGAGGTCGTCCGTCACGACATCGCGGCCGAGGATCTGCCGACGGGATTCGATCTCGTCCACGCTCGATATCTCGTCGAGTGGCTGCCCGACAAGCGGGGAGCGCTACGACGGATGGCCTCCGCTCTGCGGCCTGGAGGCGCCCTGCTGATCGAGGAGCCCGACTTCGTGACCCTCTACGGATCGGGCGATTCTCCTGCCGTCCGACACGTCTTCCTCGTCGCGATGCGCCACCTCGAGTCCATCTGCTCGATCGATTGCCGGTACGGCGGGCACGCGCTGGGTGACCTTGCCGCCGTCGGCCTTCGCGACGTCCAGGCGGAGGGACGCTGTCCGATCGTGCGCGGCGGTACGCCGCTCGCCCGGGACTTCCTCCGGCTCACGATCGTGAAGCTGCGCGAGCCCGTTCTCGAGACGGGCGAGGTGAGCGCCGAAGAACTGGAGAGAGCGCTCGCCGATCTGCAGGACCCGGAGCTCACCATCGTCGCGCCGATGACGGTGGCTGCCTGGGGCCGTCGGCCCTGACGAGCCGCGGCGGATTTCGCTCAGTCGAAGAGCGTGTTCGACCAGAGCCGCCGTCCGCCGAGCGAGGTGTAGAAGCCCCACACCGCCAGGCCCAGCACGGTCAGGAAGACGAACGCGGTGGCGGGCGCGTACCAGCTGGAGAGGGAAGCCGTGGCCGGGACGCTGACGACCAGGTCCACGGTGAAGAGTCCCGCGGCGAGCGCGACGAGGCCGAAGCGCACGACGGCGAACGCCGCGATCGCGAAGATCGCGATTCCGGTCGGTATCTGCACCGAGGCGTACTCGTTGCCGACGACCCGCAAGGCTACGAATACCGCCACGAAGGCGGTCGCCGCGAGCCGCGGCCGCCGCAGCAGCACGCGGAACAGGAAGAGCACGAAGAAGAAGACGAGCGTGGCCTGGACGGAGGTCATGAGCTGTGCGACCCAGGCGGCCAGGACGTGGCGGCCCCCGAGCAGGTATTCCGTCCTGGCCAGGGTGGGAGCGCCGCCGAGCCGCGCGATGACGAGGTACGACACGTCCACGATCACCAGCCAGGCGAGGCCCAGGAGGATGCCGATGAGGAGGTCGCGGCCGAGGAGCGGGTCGCGGAACCGTCCCGCGAGCAGCCGGCTCCAGGAGATGATGGCCTGCGGCCAGTGGCGCCGGATGTAGGGCTCGATCGACAGGTAGACCGCCCACACGATCGCGGCGGAGAAGAGGCTGTTGCCCATCGCGACGAGGAAAAGCCCGAACCCTTCGGTGCCCACGACGAGGTGCGTCCGGCAGAGCCACAGCAGCATGTGGCTCGCGAACATGAACGCCGCCAGGCGGAAGGCACCCCGGCGGTCGCCCCGGCCGAGGACGTAGTTTCGGAAGGCCAGCAGGATCCCTCCGAGGATGGCCGTGCCCCCGATGAGCGTGATGAGGATCAACCGGGTCTCTCTCGAGGCTTCGTCTTCCCGCGAGGGCATGCGCTCGGGTTTCGTCCAGGGGCCGATGAGCCGGAAGAAGACCGGCCGGCCGTGGAAGCCTGCCGCCTCCACGCGCAGGGGCTGGTCGGAGCCCGGCCACGTCCCCTCCCAGGCCTCCCGCACGTCGGAGGCCGCGAGCGACACCCAGGCCGGATCGACGGCCCGCAGCTGCGCGGGATCGAGCTCGGCCGCCGCGAAGAGCGGCCGCCAGTCCGGCCGTCCGACCTCGCGCGGCGCGTCCTCCTTCTCGGGCGGGATCGCCTGCAGTCGAAGCAGCCGGCCTTGCGCGTCGAGGTCGAGGTCGACCATGCCGGAGTCGGTGGGCGGCGGGTCGTCGGGGGTCACGACGCCCGGCGTCAGCGAATCGTCATGGAAGTCGGTCACGACCAGCCGGCGCGGACTGGTGCGGTACCAGAAGCAGAGGAGCGAGGGGCGGCCGGCGAGCATGCGATCCCAATCCGGCCGGCCCGGCTGGCTGCTGAAATAGCGGTCGAGGTCGGCCGCGTATGCGAAGCCGCCGGCAGAGTCCCGCGGGACGGCGGTATAGCCCAGTCGACCCAGGATCTCGCGCGCCTTGGCGGACAGGACCTCCGGCGGCGCAAGGCCGACCTCGTCGACCCTGCTCACGCGGATGCCGAGGATGAGGGCGAGGAGGAGCCCGGCCACCACCACTGCGAGGGACACGAGCGCCGCGCGTGGGAGAAGCCCGGTCGTCTCTCCGGCGTCGGCGACGACCTGCGGTGACGGCGTCTCGCCGGCGGCCAGCGCCGCGGCCAGCGGATCGCCGCCGGGGAGGGCGGCCGCAACCGACAACACCGAGGCCGGACGCTGGGCCGGGTCGCGCTCCAGGCAGCGCATGATGGCGCGCTCGATCGCGGGATCCAGGTCGCGCACCAGGAGCGACAGGCTCGGGGGAGTGGAGTCGGCGCGGCTGCGTGTCGCCTCCGCGAGCGTCTTGCCTTCGAAGGCCTTCTTTCCCGTGAAGACCTCGTAGAGCACGAGCCCCAGCGAGTAGACGTCGCTCCGGATCGTGACCTCTCGCCCCTCGAGCTGCTCCGGCGCCATGTAGGCGGGAGTGCCGCTGCGGACGTCTCCCTCGGCGACCTGCTCGGCGAGGGCGGCGAGACCGAAGTCGGTGATCATCACGTTGCCCCGGGCGTCGAGCATCACGTTGGCCGGCTTCAGGTCGCGGTGGAGGACGCCCTTGTCGTGAGCGGCCGCGAGGCCGGCGCACACCTTGCGCGCGACCTCCAGCGCCTTGTCCGCGGGAAGCCGGCCGATCCGCCGCAGCAGCGTAGCCAGGTCCTCGCCGTCCACGTACTCCATGGAGAGGAAGTGCCGCCCCTCGGCCTCACTGATGTCGTACACGCGGCAGACGTTCGGGTGCGAGACCTTGCGGGCGATCTTCACCTCCTGGCGGAATCGCTCCAGCCGCTCCTCGTCCTTCGCCGCCTCGGGGAGGAACTTGAGGGCTACCGGTTGGTCCAGGGTGAGGTCGTCGGCGCGGTAGACCTCGCCCATCCCGCCGCGGCCGAGCAGCCCGACGATCCGGTAGCGGTCCGCCACGATCGTACCGGTGACGAAGCGCTCTGCGCCTGCGTCGGACGCGCGCGGCGGCGTCGCGGCGACCGGCGACGCGGAGGGCGTGCG
>JBKPBQ010000341.1:0-14491 GCA_046726955.1 Acidobacteriota bacterium | reverse complement strand
GGCCCCGTGACTGCGATCCAGGAGAGCTTCAGCTGGGGAAGGCCGCAGCTCTTGGAGAGGCCGCCGAGGGCGAAGGCGAGGGCCGGCCCGTCGCGGGCGACGCTCAGGGCGCGCCGTGGATCCGCGCGCAGCGGATAGTCGGCGAAGACCTCGTCCGCGACGAGAGCGAGATCGCGCTCGGCGCAGAACGCCTCGAGAGCTGAAAGCTCCTCCCGCTTGAGGAAGGCGCCCGTGGGGTTGTGGGGAGTCACGACCACGACCATGCGGGTGCGCGCGCTCACCCGATCGCGCAGCGCGGGCAGGTCCACGTGCCACTCGCCGTCGTGCTCGAGCGGATAGGCGAGGGGCCGCACGTCCTCCAGCCCCGCGAGGTATTCGAAGAGCGGGTAGCCGGGGCGGGGCACCAGCACCTCGTCCCCCGCATCGCAGAGCAGCTTGAAGAGGAACGCGTAGGCCTCGCTCGTGCTCGCGGTGAGGACGATCCGCGACGGATCGAGGGGGAAGCCGCGACGCCTGAAGTCGTCGGCCACCGCGGCCCGCGCGGCCGGCCACCCGAAAGCGAGTGGCTCGTAGCGGAGCGCACCCTCCTCGGCCAGGGGGGCGAGGAGGTCGTGCGGATAGGCGAGGCCGACGCTCGTGGGGTTCGACTCCGTGAGGTCGAGGACCGTCTCTCCGCGCGCCCGCTTCTCCGCCCGGATCGCCTCCAGCCGGTTCGTCCGGAGGTCCCACCGCGTGCGCGCCGAAAACATGGCCGCATGGTAGTGCAACGCGCGTTCCTTGACTCTCCGGGGGAAGGGGCCCTAGCCTTTGGCGATGCGCGCCGCATGGCTCCCTTTCGCCGTTCTCGTCCTCGCCGGCTGTCCGCCTCCCGGGCCGCTTCCGTCCCCCTCGCCGTCCGCGACGGGCGTGCCCTCGCCCGCGAGCACCGGCGCGCTGCCGAGCCCGCTGCCCAAGATCGTGGCCCGTCTCGCCGGCGAGCCGATCTACCTCATCCAGATCGTGCCCATGACAAAGGCGAAGCTCGACCGCGTGATCGACCCCGACGGGCAGAAGCCGGCGCTCATGCGCGACGCGCTGCGCGAGTACATCGACCGCGAGCTGCTGCTCCGTGAGGCGCTCGCTCGCGGAGTCGAGGCCGACACGCGCACGGTCCAGCGGCTCTACGACAAGGCGAAGGCCGACTATCCCGACGAGGCGGCATGGAAGCAGGAGCTCTTCCAGCGGGGGTTCGATCCCCAGACCTTCCGGACGGAGATTCGCGTCGAGCAGACGGTGGCCTTGTTCCTGGCGCGCCAGTCCGGCACCGCGGACGAGCGGCCCACCGAGGAGGCGAAGGCCAAGCGCGCGGCCGCGGCGCGCGCGATGATCCAGGAGCTGCGGGCGAAGAGCCGCATCGAGACCTACCTCTGAGCACGACTGCTCCTCCGCCTCCCCGCACGACGGTCGCCGTCCGCGACCTGCGCAAGAGCTACGGCACGCTCGAGGCCGTACGCGGGCTCAGCTTCGAGATCCGGGCCGGCGAGTGCTTCGGCCTCCTCGGGCCGAACGGGGCCGGCAAGACGACCACGATCGAGATCCTCGAAGGCCTGCTCGTCCCCAGCGGAGGCGAGGTCGTCGTGCTCGACCGGCGCTGGGGCCGCGACGATCGGGAGATCCGCGAGCGCCTCGGCGTCTGCCTCCAGCAGACCCAGCTCGCGGAGAAGCTCGAGGTGGGAGAGACGGTCGAGCTCTTCCGCGCGCTCTACCGGCACGGTCGCGCGCCGGCGGACGTGATCGCCGAGGTCGGGCTCGTGGAGAAGGCGCGGGCGCGGGTGGCCGCGCTCTCCGGCGGGCAGAAGCAGCGCCTCGCGGTGGCCTGCGCGCTCGTGGGGGACCCGGAGCTGCTCTTCCTGGACGAGCCCACGACGGGCCTCGACCCGCAGTCGCGCCGGCAGGTCTGGGACATCGTGAACGCGTTCAAGGCCCGCGGCCGTACGGTTCTCCTGACCACGCACTACATGGACGAGGCGGAAAGGCTCTGCGACCGGATCGCGGTCGTCGATCACGGAAAGGTGATCGCGGAGGGCACGCCGCGCGAGCTCGTGCGATCGCTCGGCGGCGAGCACGTCGTGGAGATCTCGGTGGGGGAGGACGGGCGGGGGCTGCTCTCCCCGTCCGAGCTGCAGGACCTTCCGGCGGTGCGCTCCGCCCACGCGGAGGCGGGCCACGTGCTCCTCACCGTGACCGAGCCGCACCTCGCGATCCCGCCGCTCCTCGAGCGCCTGCGCAGCGGAGGACGGACGCTGGCCTCGCTCACCACGCGTCAGGCGAGCCTCGAGGACGTGTTCGTCTCGCTGACGGGGAGACACCTGCGCGATGAGTGAGAGCACCCGGCTCGACGCCTTCCGCGCCCTGTGCCTCGCGCGCTTCCGGGAGTTCTACCGCGAGCCGGAGGTCGTGTTCTGGGGCTTCGTCTTTCCGATCGTCCTCGCCGTCGCCCTCGGCCTCGCCTTCCGCAACCGCCCTCCGGAAACGCTCGGCGTGATGGTCGTCGGGGGTGAGTCCTCGGCTGAGGCCGCGCGCGCCCTCGCCGCCTCGCCGCTGCTCAAGCTGCGGTCGGGGACGCCCGAGGAGGCGGCGCAGGCCCTGCGCCTGGGAAAGGTCGAGGTGGTGGTCGTCCCCGGGCCTTCGGGCTACGAGTACCGGCTCGATCCCTCGCGGCCGGAGGCGCTCGTCGCCCGCGCGCGAGTGGACGACGCGCTGCAGCGCGCGGCAGGGCGCAAGGATCCCCTGGCGACACAGGAGGTCGCGGTCACCGAGCCCGGCGGCCGCTACATCGACTTCCTCGTCCCCGGCATCATCGGGATGAACCTGATGAGCGCAGGCATGTGGGGCATGGGCTTCGTGCTCGTGGACATGCGGATCAAGAAGCTGCTCAAGCGGCTGCTGGCGACGCCGCTCCGCCGAGCGGACTTCCTGCTCGCGCAGATGACGACGCGCACGTTCCTGACCTTCGTCGAGGTGAGCCTCGTCCTTCTTTTCGCGCGCCTCGCCTTCCACGTGCCCGTGCGGGGGAGCGTGGGCGCCGTGCTCTTCGTGGGCGTCGTCGGTGCGCTCGTCTTCTCCGGTCTCGGGCTGCTCGTGGGCTCGCGGGCGACGCGGATCGAGGCCGTGACCGGTCTCATGAACCTCGTGATGGTGCCGATGTTCATCGCCTCCGGGATCTTCTTCTCGGCCGACCGCTTCCCGGACGCCCTGCAGCCCTTGATCCGCGCGCTGCCGCTCACCGCCCTCAACGACGCCCTGCGGGCGGTGATCCTCGAGGGGGCGACGCTCGCCTCGCAGGGCCCTCGGCTGCTGCTGCTCGGCGTGTGGGGTGTGCTGAGCTTCTTCGTCGGGCTTCGGCTGTTCCGCTGGAGCTGATTCTCGCAGCTGAAGCAGCGGACATCTGCCGGCGAGACGACGCCTCTCCTCGGTCCCCGCCCCGCTGATCGGACACCGTTCGCGTTGACGACGTTACGATCCTCCCCATTCCGGGCGAGGTTGGAGAAGAGGCACGCCCGCCGACCGAGGTCAGTCCGGCGTATTCATACCCATAGCCACCTCATCCGGAATGGGTAGAGCGGCCGCCCGACCGTTCCCGGTTTCAAGCGCTTCGCCAGACTTCGTTGCACCCCGGCTCATTCGCGCGTACAAATCCATCTTCTTCTTCCCATAGTCCAGCTCGGCCAGGTAGCGGTTGTGTGTGTGGCACATCAAGCAGATGTTGTCGAGCTCGTTGCCACCCCCGCGTCCGTACGGATGCTGGTGGTGATATTCGAGGCGGTGCCTCTCGGGGCATCTTCTTCCTTGCGCGTCCACGAAGCGGCAGCGCCCGCCGTCGCGTTGATAGACAGCGCGTCGCACCTCGGCCGCAAGATATCGTGATGAGGTGGTCGCCCGACTCCGGCCCCGCCGGGGAGACTTCGTCTGAGCGAATCGCCGCGCCTCCAGCCGCTGCCGCAGCTCTCAGACCGCCTTTCCGACGATCGCGGCGAGGTCGCCGTCCGGCACCTCCGTGCGCAGGAGCGCCCGGAGCCTCTCCAGGTCGTCGCGAAGCTCAGGCCCGCCGTGAACTGGACTTTGTAGCGGGCGGGTGAAAGCGGCTCGAAGACGGGAAGGGGCGCGCGACTCGGGCATGGGTCTGCATCCGGAACGAATCGCAAGGGACTGTCGGGGACGAGCTCCACGCCTTCCGCCGGCTGAGGCGGCGCCGTCGGCCTTTCCGGAAGCTTCCGGATCACCGAAGGGGCATCCGGTCGCGGATCGACCTCCGCGACGATCTCCTCGATCTGCCGCTTGGACTTGTGGACCGCGCGACGGAGAAGCACATCCCGATTCCCTGGCGTGAGAACCGGCGCCAGGCGCGCGATTCCGCTCAGATGGAGCCGGCCGTCGGCGAGCATCTCCAGGAGAACTGGGTGCTCACGAGCCGCCCGGGCCACGGCGATTCGCAGGTTTGTCTCGCCCTCGGACAGGTGCAGCACGTTCAGGCAATAGACGAACATCGATGGGCAGGCGTACCGGGCGAAGAGGCGGCGAGCGTCGACCTCCGCGATGTGGGCGATGAAAGAGGATTCGACGCGACGGTACTGGCACAACACGTCGGCGAGCCCGGCGAGAAGCGCGTCGTCGGAGAGCGATTCAAGTGGCCGTTCCAGTGACATGCAACAAGCGTAAGGCCGGTGATGGACACAATAGGTCCGCGCCTAACGGATCGGAAAACAAGTTCTCAAGGGAGACGACGTCCTGGTGCGATGCGTCGGCAGAGAGCGGCGCGGAGCGCGGTCCGCGCGGATCTCCGGGAGAGACGGCGACTGCCTCGGATCCCACCTGTCGGGTGGATCGTCGATGCTCGAACCTCGCCCGGAATGGGAAGGATCGTAACGTCGGGATGGATGAGCTCGCGCTTGCCAGCGTCTATTGAGCGGTCACTCCTTCATGGCTGGAGAGGTCATCACGAGGAACGGTCACGATGCGCGACAGTCGCGCGACGGCGAGGCGCGCGCGCCCATCGTCAGACGACGTCCGGCACGCAAGGCCAGCCGCCCCGCGTCAGTTGTCGAAGGGGGCGACGGGCGCGTCGAGGGCGCCGCTCGCCACCACGCGGTTGCGGCCCTGCTGCTTGGCCGCGTAGAGCGCGTGGTCGGCGAGGGCGATCACGTCCTCGGGCTTGAGGCCGGGCCGGGGGATGAGCGAGGCGACCCCGAAGCTCGCGGTGAGGAAGGCCCCGAGCCCGGACGAGCGGTGGGCGATGTGGAGCGATTCGATGCGCGCGCGCATGCGCTCCGCCAGGAAGACGGCCCCTTCGAGCACCGTATCCACGAGGAGGATCACGAACTCCTCGCCCCCGTAGCGGGCGGCGAGGTCGGCCGGCCGGTTCACCACCTCGGCGAGGGCCCGTGCCACCTGGTGCAGGCACTCGTCGCCGGCCTGGTGGCCGTAGCTGTCGTTGTAGCCCTTGAAGAAGTCGATGTCGCAGAAGATGAGCGAGAGCGATCCCGCGTCGCGCGCGGCGCGCCTCCACTCCTGCTGGAGCGCCTCGTCGAACCGGCGGCGGTTGGCGAGCCCCGTGAGCGTGTCCAGGGTGGAGAGGCGCTCGAGCTTGCGGTTGTTGTCCTCGAGCTGCCGCTTGATCTGGTTCAGCTCCTGGTTGGCGTCCTCGACGTCCTGCGCGTAGCGCTGGAGCTTGCGGTGCTCCTCGGCGAGCGTGTCGAGGTCGTGGCGCGAGCGGTCGGAGAGCGTGCGCAGCAGGGCGAGGAGGGCCTGCGGGTTCTTGGCGATGTACCTGAGGAACTGCTCCTCCGGGATCTCCATGACCACTGCGGCACCGACGGCGCAAAGGGTGGCGGAGCGCTCCTTCCTCTCGATGAGCGCCATCTCGCCGAAATACTCGCCGGGATTGCCCTCGGCGATCCGCTTGCCCTGCTTGCTGACCTCGACCGCTCCCGAAAGCAGCATGTAGAGCGAGCGGCCCTGCTCGCCCTCCTCGAAGATGCACTCGCCGGCCTCGAGGCAGATCTCCGAGCACTCGCTCACGAATGCGCGCAGATCGCTCTCCGACAGCGCTCCCAGGAGCTCAGTACCCCTGAGCAGCGCCAGCTTCTCTTCGAGATCCACCTCTGTCTGCACCTCTACCTCGGCCCCGGGCGAAGCCTTGGCGGAGCGTAGCATAGACGGCCCCCGGAGGCGGTCCGCGGCCGCACACACCCCTTCTTGGACAAGGCCCCGCTTACCGGCTAGAGTCTGATGGGCCAATGAGATGGCGTTGACTCGGGAGCAGGAGCGCCTCGCCACCGTCGTGGACGACCGGTCCGGCTGGCGCGCCTGGGGACCCTACGTTTCCGATCGGGCGTGGGGCACCGTCCGGGAGGACTACAGCCCGGACGGCGACGCCTGGGGCTACTTTCCCCACGATCTAGCCCGAAGCAAGGCCTATCGCTGGGGCGAGGACGGGCTCTTCGGGATCTCGGACCGTTACCAGGTCCTCGTCTTCGCCCTTGCCCTCTGGAACGAGCGCGACCCCATCCTCAAGGAGCGGCTCTTCGGGCTCGTCCCGAGCGAGGCGAACCGGGGCGAGGACGTGAAGGAGTACTACTTCTACCTCGACAACACCCCGACGCACTCTTACATGAAGGCGCTCTACAAGTACCCGCAGCGCGAGTACCCGTATGCCTGGCTGGTGGAGGAGAACCGGCGGCGCGGGGGCCGGGGCCCCGAGTTCGAATTGCTCGACACCGGGATCTTCGACGACGACCGCTACTTCGACGTCTTCGTGGAGTACGCCAAGGCCGACCCGGACGACATCGCGATCCGCATCACGGCCTGGAACCGCGGCCCCGAGCCGGCGCCTCTGCGCATCCTGCCGCACCTCTGGTTCCGCAACACCTGGGCGTGGACCGGGGAGGCGAGCGCCGAGCCCTACATCCGGATGGCCGACGGCGCTCCCGGCGCCCTCACCCTGCTGGCGGATGAGCGGTCGGCAGAACCGCTGCGGGGCCTTCCCTTTGCGCATCGCCTCGGCGCCCGCCACCTCTACGTCCCGGCGGGCGGAAAGCCGCTCTTCACCTGCAACGAGACGAACGCGCCGCGCGTCTTTGGCGCCTGGGCGAAGAGCCGCCGCCCATACGTGAAGGACGCTTTCCACCGGCACCTCGTCAACGGCGAGGACTCGGTGAGCCCCGACGAGCTCGGGACGAAGGCCTGCGTGGACTACCGCGCGATCGTGCCGGCCGGCGAGTCGTGGACGCTGCGCCTCCGCCTCACCCCCGAGCGCCTCGCCGATCCCCTGGCCGACGTGGACCGCATCGTCGACGAGCGGAAGGGGGAGGCCGACGAGTTCTACGCCGCCATCCAGCCCCCGGACGCGAGCCCGGACGAGAAGCTCGTGCAGCGCCAGGCCCTCGCCTCGTTGCTGTGGTCGAAGCAGATCTACCTCTTCGACGTGCGCCTGTGGCTGCGCGGCGACAACCCGCGATGGCCGCCTCCCCGTTCCCGCAAGAAGATCCGCAACGTCCACTGGCGGCACCTGAACTCGATGCGCATCATGTCGATGCCCGACAAATGGGAGTACCCGTGGTTCGCCGCCTGGGACCTCGCGTTCCAGTGCGTGGCCCTCTCCCTGGTGGACGGCCGCTTCGCCAAGGAGCAGCTCTGGCTGCTACTCTTCGAGCAGTTCCAGCATCCCTCCGGGCAGCTCCCCGCCTACGAGTGGGAGTTCTCGGACCTCAACCCTCCTGTGCAGGCGTGGGCGGTCTGGCGCGTCTACAACATGGACCGCGTGCGCAGCGGCGTCGCCGACCGCCACTTCCTCGAGCGCTGCTTCCACAAGCTGCTGATCAACTTCGCGTGGTGGGTGAACAAGGTGGACCGCGAAGGCAACAACATCTTCGAGGGAGGCTTCCTCGGGCTCGACAACATCACGCTCTTCGACCGCAGCCAGCCCCTGCCCAACGGGGCCGTGCTCGAGCAGTCCGACGCCACGGGGTGGATGGGCATGCTCTGCCTGAACCTCATGCGCATCGCCCTCGAGCTCGCCCGCGAGAACCCCGTCTACGAGGGCCTGGCCACGAAGTTCTTCGAGCACTACCTCTACGTCGCGATCGCCATGAAGAAGATGGGCGGGCGCAACTACCAGCTCTGGGACGAGGAGGACGGTTTCTTCTACGACGTGGTGCGCTTCCCGGACGGCTCCTTCGAGAAGATCCGCGTGCGGTCGCTCGTCGGCCTCGTGCCCCTCTACGCGGTGGAGCGGCTGGAGGACGACTGGATCCACCCCTTCGCGGAGTTCCGGAGGAACTTCGATTGGGTGATCGCCAACCACCACGAGGACGTCCGGGGCGTCTGCTATCCGGTGGAGCACGACGGCAAGCGGGTGCACGTGCTCGCGATCGTGGACGAGTCGCAGATGCGACGGCTCCTCGAGCGCGCGCTCGATCCCGGGGAGTTCCTGTCGCTCTTCGGCCTGCGCAGCCTCTCGCGGTACCACCTGGAGCATCCCTTCCGGCTGGGGATCTCCGAGGTGCGCTACGAGCCGGCGGAGGCGGACGCGAAGCTCAAGGGCGGCAACTCGAACTGGCGGGGTCCGGTCTGGTTCCCGACGTCGTTCCTCATGATCGAGTCGATCCGCAAGCTCGGCACCGCATTCGGCCCCGACGTGAAGGTGAGCGTCGGGGGCGCCGGTGGGCGCGAGATGACCTTGCGGGAAGTCGCGCAGGAGCTCGCGGACCGGCTGATCCGGATCTTCACGAGGGACGCCTGGGGGCGGCGCCCCGTCTACGGCGACGTTCGGAAGTTCCAGGAGGACCCGCACTGGCGGGACCTGGTGCTCTTCTTCGAGTACTTCCACGGCGACACGGGCTTCGGCCTCGGGGCCTCGCACCAGACGGGATGGACGGCGCTCGTGGCCTCGCTCATCGACGAGTGGCGGCGGCCACCCCAGCCCTCGCCGCCGGCCCCTAAGAGCTAGCGAACGTTCTCGACGACGTAGAGGTCGGCGAGGCGGCGCGCGTAGGAGTAGGCGTAGGCATTTCCGCTGCGCGCCACGACGATGCCGCTCACGCGGACCACGCCGGTGATGTCCGGCGGGGCGACGTCGGCCCACGGCTCCTGGCGGCCGGTCTCGGGATCCACGCGGAAGACGCGCTCCACGGGCACGGGGCCGTGGCGGCTCACGTAGAGGCGCCCGCTCGTGTCCCATCCCGCGACGTGCGCGCCGGCGGCGAGGCCGGGCACGGGCCGCGGATCGCCTCCTACCCCCGCGTACGTGCAGAGCGTCTCCTTCTCCGGGCAGAGCCCGGCGGCGAGACGGCCGTCGGTAGAGAAGGAGCTGCGGCCCACCCAGATCCCCTCGGGCAGCGCGGGCCGCGGCGATCCTCCCGAGAGATCCTGCACGTACGCGCGCGGCTGGCCGTTGGCGTGGCGCTCCGTGAAGAAGATCGTCTGCCCGTCTCCCAGGAATCCCGCGCTGTCGTACTGCGTGACCCCGGGATTGCGCAACGAGCGGATCTCGCCCGGCCCCGTGGGCATGATGTCGATGCGGCCGGGGTCGAGCAGGGGGATCGAGAGCGCCCACTTCCCGTCGGCGGAGAGCCCGTTGGCGCGGCCGGGACCGAGGCGCACGGGCAGCGAGCCGTCGGTCTTGCGGAGGAAGATCGAGTACTCGGGGCCGCCGCCCTCGCCACTCTCGTAGAAGAGGAGCGTGCTCCCGTCGGGCGAGAGGTCGGCGACCGCGGAGAGGTCGAGCCAGGAGAGGTCGCGATCCTCCTTCTCGGCGAGCCGGCGGAAGCGGATCTCGTGGCGCAGGCTCATGCGCTCCATGAGCAGCCGCCCCTGCGGCGAGATGTCGTGGAGCACGAGGCGGCCCATGGCGGGGAGCACCGTGCGGAACTGCCCGTCGAGCGTCACCGCGTGCAGCGAGGAGTCCGCTCCCACCTTGGCCGCGGTGAAGTAGATCTCGTCGCTGCCGGGCGCCCACGCGAGGCCCGACGCGCTCGCGAAATCCTCCGTGAGGATCTTGCGCCGGCCCTTGCGGTCGACCACCACCACGCGGCCGCGGTCGTCGCCGGAGAGCGGATGCTCGAGGAAAGCCACGTGCTGGCCGTCCGGAGAGATGCGGAGGTGGCTGGGCCAGAGCGCTTCGCAGAGCACGGTGCCCACGGGGTACTCGACCTTGGACGGCGTGTGCCCCCCGCGCACCACCACGAAGTCCTTGCCGTCCGCGCTCCAGTCCGCCTTGTCCACGCGGTCGAGGATCTCCTTGGCGGGACCGCCGGCGAGCGGAGCGCGCGCGAGCGTGCCGTCGCGCAGGAAGGCGAGCTCGCCCTGGGGCGAGACACCGACGAGGTTCATCGCGTCCACGGTCAGGGGCCGGAGCTCGCGGGTCTCGATCCGCGAGAGGAACGTGACCGCGGGCTGGCCCTCGAACGAAGCGCTGTAGACGACCTGCCCGTCCGCGGCGAAGCGCGCGGACTCCACGGAGCCACGGCGGTAGGTCAGCCGGTGGAAGCGCGCGGTGCCTTCGGCCGCTCGAGGGCGCCGGGCGAGGAAGAGCGAGAGGGCGAGCGCTCCGAGCGCGAAGGCGAGGAGGGCGAGGATCACTCCGCGGCCGAGGCGCGGCCGCGTGGGTGCGGGAGCCGTCTCCGGAGGAAGGGGCTCCGGGGCCTCGGCGAGCGGGGCGGGGCGGCGCCACTCGAGGATCGCGCCGGGAGCGCGGACCGTTTCCACCGGGCCGAAGTTGAAGCGATAGCCGCGGCGCGGCAGCGTCTCCACGAAGCGGGGAGAGAGCGCGGAGTCGCCGAGGGAGCTGCGGATCTGGCGAATGCAGAAGTTCAGGGACTGCTCGAAGTCCACGAACGTTCCGACCGGCCAGACCTCCTTCTGGATCTCCTCGCGGGTCACGAGCTCGCCGGCGCGTACGGCGAGCAGCGCGAGAACCTTGAAGGGCTGGGGCTGGAGGCGCACGAGCACGCCGGCCCTTCGCATCTCGCCGCTGCGAAGGTCGAGCTCGAAGGGGCCGAAGCGCAGCGCGACGACATCGTGCTCCGCGCCGGTAGTGGGAAGCGGATTGGTTTCAGTTCCCAAGGCCCGCCTTCGAACAAGTCTAACGGACTCTGCAAGCGGCAGTCGATCCAGTGTTTTGGATGCGGAGCGGGGCGGCGGCTACGGGCGCCGCTTGACGATCGTGAGGCGGACCCCGTTGCCCGGAGGCTCGATCTCCAGGCGGTCCACGAGCCTCTTCATCAAGAAGACGCCGCGGCCGTTCGGGGTGAGCAGGTTCTCGACGTCCGTGGGATCGTGCAGGGCTGAATGGTCGTAGCCGTCGCCGGAATCCTTCACCGACACCGTGGCCTTCCGACCGGGAATGACGCTCACCGTGATCACCACGTGCGATCCGGGGCGCAGCTTGTTGCCGTGGACGGCGGCGTTGGATAGCGCCTCGGACACCGCGACCGCGAGGTCGGTCCGTCGCTCGCGGGAGAGCCCGGCCTCCTTGACCGCCTCGAGGATCCGGTCGACGGCGGGGGCGATGGCCTCGCGCCGGCTCTCCATGCGCAGCCGGCGCCGGATCGCGGTGAGCCGGACTCCTCGTCCCAGCCGCGCGGCTCGTCGGGTTGACCTACGGGCCGTGGCGGGCATCCGGGTTCGCAATGTGATTCTAGCCGGAATCCGGAATCTGGCCGTGCGCGCGGGGTCACACCCGAAGGCCACGCCCTTTTGGCGTTTTCGGCCGAGTGTGTTGAGCTACGTCCGGCGCGCCTTGCGGAAGCGATTCGGGTCTGGTGACCTGCGCGGCCTTCAAAGCCGTCTGGCCCCGGGCTGACCCCTGGGGCGGTGGGTTCGATTCCCACCCGCTTCCGCCAACTCCTCTTGCGCCGCCGGTCGGTCCTCGCCGTGAGCTAGACCGCCTCGACCGCGGCGTTCGCTATAGGTGTTGACAGTCGGGACCCTGGGCGGGGATGCTCCTGTTTGGGGGGCACGCAGGGGCAAGGGCACGCCCATGAGTCGTGCCGGCAAGATCGTTCTGGCCATCGTGGTCCTCGTCATCGCGGGCGCCGCGATCGCGCTGAAGCTGTTTCTCGATCGGGGTATCAGCGCGCGCGCCGAGCCGACCGCGGCAGAGACGGTCCTGGCGCGGCGGCTGCGACACTGGGCCGTCCCGCGCGCCGAGAGAGACGCGAAGAACCCCGTGGCCGCCAACCCGGAGGTCCTGGCCCGGGCGCGCGCCCATTTCGCCGATCACTGCGCGATCTGCCACGCCAACGACGGTCGGGGCGAGACCGAGATCGGCCAGAACCTCTATCCGAAGGCGCCCGACATGACGCTCGTCGAGACGCAGAACCTCTCGGACGGCGAGATCTTCTACATCATCGAGAACGGCGTCCGGTTGACGGGGATGCCGGCATGGGGCGAGGAGGGTCCCCACGACGCGACCCAGAGCTGGGAGCTCGTGCACTTCATCCGCCACCTCCCCAAGATCACGACGGAGGAGCTCGCGAAGATGGAGTCGGAGAATCCGAAGAGCCCCATGGACCAGAAGGAAGACGAGGAGACACGGAAGTTCCTCGAGGGCGGCGAGCCGTCCGCGCCGGCCTCGCCGCACCACGAGCACTGATCGAGGAGGAGAAGTGAGACGAGCCTTCGTCGTTGCATTGGTCCTGGCCGCCGTGCTGGCGGTCTTCGGCGGCCTCCAGGGCCTTCAGGCCCACGAAGGTCACAAGGTCATGGGTACCGTCACCGCCATCGACGCGGACCACCTGGAGCTCAAGGACCAGGCCGGCAAGACCGTGTCGATCGCCCTCACGGGCGAAACGAAGTACCGCAAGCTGGGTGCCGCGGGCGCCGCCTCCACGCAGGCCGCGGTCGCCGACGTGAAGGCGGGCCAGCGGGTCTCCGTCAGCGTGACGCACGAGGGCGACAAGATGACGGCCACGGAGGTCGTGTTGGGCTCGGCGCCCAGCGCTCCGGCGAAGGAGAAGCCGCACACCGAGCACTGATCGGCGAGCTCGGCGGCGTCCGCTATCTCTGCTGCCGCGCGGACACAATCACGCTATTGCGACGGACATGACCGGCCGGCGGGGCTCTGCAGCAGGCCCGACCTCGCCTGCGCGGGATGGCCGCCGTCGTTGAAGTAGTGGTCCACGATCCAGCAGAAGTCCTTGTGCTCGCGGGACGCCCAGCGCTGCGTGCCCCATTGGCACATCCCGCGGCCGTGGCCGTTGAAAGCACTCGTCGCGTCCACCGCGTCGCCCAGGCAGGGCCAGCCCTGATCGGGTCGGCCCGAGCTGCCGTCGGGGCAGTCGTGGCCGTTGTTCTCCGCGGCGTACTCGGCGAGGAACGGGGCGTCGCGGCGGGAGCTCACGACGATCATGCCCGCCGTCGCCGCCGCCGCGGCGTCCGTCTTCGCGTGCGTGTCGGTCGGGTCGAGCACCTGGCAGCAGATCGTGCTGCAGATGTCGTAGTTCGGCTTGAGCGGATGGGCGACCCGGTAGACCGCGTAGCTGCGATACGCGATGGCGCCGGCGCGCAGCGATTCGTCGTGCCAGGAGGGGATCCACTCGTCGTCGAGCCCCTTGCGGACATACGTCTCCAGGCTGAATACCTCGACCGTGGGGCACGACGCGCAGTTGCAGCCGGAGCCCACGCGGATGCTCGCGGGAACGGGGACGCCGGCGGCGGGCGATGCCTCGGGAACGGGCGTCGCAGTCTCCGGCTCGACGGGGACCGCGCTCTGGGCGAGAGACATGCGCTCGGCCGCGAGCAGCATCTTGTGCCCCTCCGGGAGTTCGACGGACTCTTCCTCTTCGGACCCGCGCCGGAGCGCCACGACGAATCGGGCGGCGCCGTTCGTCACGAACACCGGTCCTGACCGGAACGGACGATAACCGTTGCGGCGAACCGTCAACCGATCGGTCGGAGGCAGCTCCATCTCTTCCTGTCGGACGGCGGGCAGGACGAGACGGAACTGTCCTTCGGCGTCGGTCTCGGTCTGCAGGCCAGCGCGTTCGAGAGAAACGGCCGCGTGGGGCAAGGCCTTGCCGGTCGCGGCGTCGGAGACGTAGCCCTGCAGCGTCGGCCTGTCCGCGGGCGCCGACTCCGGGCTCGCTGATTCCAGAACCGTATCGGGATCCAGCCAGACGGTGACGGGAAGCGTCGCGCCCGCTTCGAGGTGGAACGCCGTCGCCAGCGCCCGATGGCGGGGGGCGGCGATCTGCAGCCGGTACGTGCCGCGCGGCAGCCGCACCGAGACGCGGCCGGAGCGCTCGGCCCCCACCGACGAGACGATGCGGCCGGCCGGATCCGAGGCGGTTACGCGTCCCGCGAGGGCCGCGCCGGTGACGCTGTCGCGCACGCTCAGGTCGAGCACGGAGTTGCCGGCGAGGGTAGGAACGTTGCCTCCGGAGGCACACCCGGCGCACACGATCGAACCGAGCAGAACCCACGGACGGCGCACGATCCAGGACCTGCGGGCTTG
>JBKPBQ010000340.1:0-7272 GCA_046726955.1 Acidobacteriota bacterium | reverse complement strand
CATCCGCAACCTCTTCGAGTGCCTCGGCCTCGCCGAGGAAGGTGCTGAGACTTCGCTGAAGTGCGGCGAGCGGCCGGACTCGCCGCTGCGCTGATGCACCGGGGGCGCCTCGCCCTCCTCGTCCCCACCGTCCTCGTCCTTCTCGCCGTCGTGCTCGACGTGCCGTCGCAGATCCGCGGCCCCGCCCCCTATCCGCCGGAGTGGCAGTGGTCGTTGCGCGAGGGACCGACGAGCGGACGCTTCGCGGCGCCGATCCTGGCCGCGAGCGCCCTTCTCGTCCTCCTCGCCCTCACGGGGTCTTCGTGGGCGATATCCCGGCCGCGGCTCGCTGCCGTCGCGATCGTCGCCGGGGCGATCGTGGCGGGTCTCGCGTTCTCCGTCGGCCTCCTCGGCCTCGAGCCGCCGGGCGCCTTCGCCACGCTGGCGGCGCGGACGATGTCCACGACCTGGTCTTCGTACTACACGGTGGCGGTCTCGCCGGCGGCGGCGGACCCGCGCGACTTCCTGCATCGCCACGCGGAGCTGCTGCCGTCGCTGCCCAAGCACGCGGCCACGCACCCGCCGGGGCCGGTCCTCTACTACCGGGGGCTCGTCGCGCTCTTCGAGCGCTCGCCCTTCCTGACGCGTGTGTTCTTGCGGCTGCAGGGCCACGACGAGGGCCAGGAGCCGCGGCCCCCCTCGACTCGCGCCTCCAAGGCGGGCGCGCTCTTCGGCGCTCTGCTCCTCACGCTCTTCGGCATCGCCGCGGCCTGGCCGGTGGCAGCGATCGCGTCCCGCCTCTCCGGCGACGCGCTGGCGGGGGCGCGGGCCGGCGCGCTCTGGACGCTCGTCCCCGGTCCCGTCCTGTTCATCCCCCAGTTCGACCAGGCGCTCGCCTTCGTCACCGCGAGCGCCGCCGCCCTGGTGCTTGCGGCGGCCGCGGGGACGAGCGCTTCGAGAAGGGTCGCGCTCGCGATAGCCGGGGGACTACTCGGCAGCGTGGCCCTCTTCGTCTCCTATGGCTCGCTCGTCTTCCTCGCGTTCGTCGGCCTGGCCGTCCTCGTCGTCGGGCGCTGGTCGAAAGAGACCTGGGCTGTCCTTCTCGTCGCCGCGACGGCCACCCTGGCCGTCGTCGCCGCGACCGGGGTGCTGGGTTACGACCCCATCGCCTCCCTGCGCACCGCCCTCGCCATCCACCGCGAGACCTACACCCGGCCGCGGAGCTACGCGCTGTGGCTCGGCTTCGACGCCCTCGACCTCGCGCTCTTCCTGGGCCCGCCAGTGGCGGCGCTCTTCGTCTGGCGGATCGCGAAGTCGCCGCTCGCGCGAGCGCTCGCGGTCGCGCTCGCGCTCCTGGTCCTGTCCGGCGCGACGCGCGGGGAGGTCGGACGGCTCTGGATTCCCCTCATGCCGTTGCTGCTGGTGGCAGCGGTCGTGAGCTCGCGGGGGGAGACGACGGGGCCGTCGCGCTCCGAGGCGCTCTGGCTCGGGGGCTTGCTCGTCGTACTCGATGTGGTGCTTCGCGTGCGGTGGGTGTTGTAGGGCGTCTCGGGCTGACAGGTTGAAGAGCGGAGTTGATCAGCGAATCGCGAGTGATGCGTCAACACGAGGAGCGGACCACATTGAAGGGTGGCCGATGTCACGCAGGGCTTCCGCCTCGCACCGTTACGTTCTTACCCAGGGTCACGCGCCCGGTACCTCGAGACGTCGAGACCACGGTTCCTCCGGCGCAGCCGTCTCACGGAACCAGCTTCTTCACCATCGGCAGCAGGTCCTCCGCGGCCATGCGGTGCGCGATCTCGTTCGGGTGGCGGTCCACCGGGTGCACCCAGAACTGCTCGCTGCGCTGGCCCGCGAAGACGGGAAGGAGATCGTGGTGGGCGACGCCCGACTGGAGGCAGAAGCGGGCGATCGTGTCGTGGATGGGCTGGAACGGATAGGCCCGTTCGAGGCCGACGAACAGCGGCCAGGGAGCCACGAGCAGCCGCGCGCCGCGCTCCTGGAGCCGGCGGTTCATCTCGCGGATGTAACCAAACGTCCGGTCTCGGCCTTCGGCATTCGCGTCGCTCCACATGTCGAGGTACCAGCGTGTCGTCTCGCGGCCCACGCGCCAGGCCTCGATGCGGTCGGCCACGAAGCCGAAGAGGTGCGAGTCGAGCGGGCTCCGTCGGGCACCATCGCTCTCCTCCACTTGCCGCCCCCGGTCGAGGATCCAGTCGTTCACGTAAGTCTGCCGGGCGTGGAAGGCCTCCGACTGGTCGGCGTCGTTGAGCGTGAGGGCGTAGATCACGAGGTCGGGCTCGTAGGGCAGGATCGCCTCGAACGCCTCGTAGAGCGCCGGGAAATCCGTCCCGCGGCGCCCGCAGTTGCGGACCTCCCACCGGCCGGGCTCCGCCGCGTTCAGCCGCACCTCGAGCACCTTGACCAGCGTGTCGAAGAGCTTGACGCCCTGGCCCTCGGCGAAGGAGTCGCCGAGGACCATGACCCGACGGACGCCCTTCCGCTTGGGTCCGAAGGGCTCGTCGCGGAAGCGCAGCGCGTTGTATCGGAATTCCACCGCCCACGGCGCGCGGTGCGCCACCGTGTCGTACCGGAGCGGCGCGACGTTCAGGTAGCGCTCGCGGTTTTCCGGAAGGCGCAGGTCGATGTCGAAGTAGTCGCGGGGGTTCGTGGGATAGCAGTCGAGCAGCAGCGTCCAGCGGGCGTTGGCCATCCGTCCCGTCATCAGGAACCGCTCGGGCGTGATCCCGAGCATGCGGACGACGGCCTCGCCGACGAGCAGGAAGGCCACGACCGAGGCCACGGCGAGGACGAGGCCGAAGAGGATCTCGCGACCGCGCGAGGACTTCACGGCTCGGGCCACGAGAAGTCCGCCCTATAAATGAAGATCGAGTACCCGATCCGGGCCACGGGCCTCGCCGCCCGGAAGCGCTCCATGAGCGGCCGGTCGGCCTCGTCGAGATAGACGCCCTGCAGGTTGGTCGCGCTCACCGCGACCACGTCGCCCGGCCTCACCTCCCGCGTCACGCGCGCGGGACGCGGAGACATGTAGCCGGGCAGGTACTCCGCGTCGATCCCGTAATACGCAGGATCCGCGCTGCCGAAGTACGACAGCTTGATCCGCGAAATGCCGTGCGCGTCCATCCAGGCCTTGAGACCGGGCAGGTCCTGGCCCCAGTCGAGGTTCGAATCCACGAGGTAGCGCCATCCCTGTGACGGTCCCCCGGCGAGCTCGTTGAAGTAGGCGAGGTAGTGTGGGTGCAGGCGCAGCGTCCCCGCCGCGTACCACGCGCAGAGCGCGCCGAGGACGACCGCACCCGCCTTGGCCCGTCCCGCGGAGCGCGCCGCGAGGAGGGCGACTGAGCGTCCTGCGGCCACGAACAGGAAAGGATAGAGCGGCAAGAGGTGGCGGTGGCCGATCTGGAGGCGGCTGATCGCCGCGACGAAGCCGTACACGGCGACGGGAATCAAGACGAACGCGGCAGTGCGGGCGGGCAGACGAGCGGCGGTGGCGAGCGAGACGCCGAGCAGGAGGAGCAAGGGGATCGGCGTCTTGAGGAGGAACGTGACCAGGAAGTAGTGGGGGAAGCCGTTCGGCGAGACGCGGCCCATGAGGAACGTCGAGCGCCCCTGCGCATTGTCGAGCACGAAGACGAGGCCGCGCACGTACGCCTCCGGCAGGAGACCCGTCATGCCCAGTGCCGCCGGGGCGGCGCCGCCGCTCGACTTCGGCGGCCCGAGCGCCGCGAGCACCTTCGCTTCCACCTCCGGGTCCGGCGACATCTTCCGCGCGAAGCCGTACGACGTCCAGAGGACGAGCAAGCTGACGACCGCGATGGCGAGAAGCGCGAGCGAAAGCGGGACGGCCCGGGCTCGCCGACCCTCGACGGCAGCGCCGTGACGGTCCTCGAGGACGGCCGAGGAAAAGACGATCACGACACTCAACGCGACGTAGATCGGCACCAGGACCGGCGCCGAGAACTTGGTCGCGAAGCAGCAGCCCGCGGCCACACCCGCCAGCAGGACGCGACCGGGTGAGAGCCTCGCTGTCGCCCGCTCGAACAGGGCGACCGCGAGCAACAAGAACAGAGCGAAGGCGAGGTCGGTGGTGACGAGCTGGCCGTGGGCGAGCACGTCCGGGGAGAGCACGCACAGGAAGAAGGCGAGGGCGGCCGCGGCGCCGCCGAAGAGCCGCCGAGTCCAGAAGAAGACGGCGAGTCCGAGGGCGGCTCCGAGAACCACGACCGCAAGGCGGCCGCGGAAGAGCAGGCGACGCGCGTCGTTCCAGCGGTAGAGGAAGCGCCGCCCGAGCTCCCACTGCCGCGCCTCCGCCCACGCGAAGTCGTCCGTCTTGAAGACGGGACCGAGCAGCAGCACCGGCGCCGCGGCGAGCAGCTTCACGAGCGGAGGCTGCTCCGGGTTCAGGCGGTGGTCGCCGAGAGCGAGGTAGGTGTAGCCGGAGGGCAGGTGCGTGCCCTCGTCGAAGGTCGCGGACGTCGTCCGCAGGGCCGCGACCGCGAGGCCGACGTAGAGGAGCGTCCCCGCCGCGACGAGCAGGAGCGGGGCCGCGGCCGGCCGCGGCGGCCGATCGTTCACTTTCGGGCCGCGCCCGGCGTAACGCGTACGCGCGCGGGACGCTGCGGCTCCGGCTCCGCCACCGCCGCCGGCAGCACGTCCTCCAGCCCCTTGCGGAGGGTCTGCGCGGCGATCCGATGCGCGATCTCGTTCGGGTGCTCGTCGGCCGTGCCGTTCACGACGAGCAGGTCGGATCGAAGTCCGCGGTAGAACGGCAGCAGGTCGATCACCTTCGCGCCCGCCTCCGCGGCCACGTTCGCCACCTGCGCGTGGATCTCGGCGAAGGGATAGCGCTCGTCGAGGGAGCTGCCGAAGAGCGGGAAGACGAGGACCACGAAGGGCACGCCCCGCTCCCGGCAGGCGCCGCCCATCGCCCGCAGCGCCTTCTGGCCGGCCACCCAGCCGGAGTACGACGGCAGGTACATCGAGCGGAAGTCCTCGACGCGTCGCCGGTTCTGCACGGTCGCCCAGAGCCGCGTGCGCACGACGCGCAGGAGCATCGAGCGATCGAGGAGGGACGGCGGAGGAGGGGCCGTGCGGTCGGCGAGCCAGTCCGCGGCGCGCCGCGCCTCCGCCGCATTCTCGTCCTCGCTGTCGTTCAGCACGTAGCCGAGGATCACGACGTCCGGGCCGTACGCGAATCCCTCCGCGACGAGCTGGGCCGCCTCGCCGACGGTGTTCATCCCCGGCACCGCGAGGTTGACGACCTCCCAGGGCTCCCCCCGGCGCTCGCGCAGCCAGCGCTCGAGGCGCTGGCCGTAGCCGTCGTCGAAGAGGACGCTCGCCCCCCAGGTGAAGGAGTCGCCGAGGAGGACGACGCGCCGCGTGCCGGCGGGCTTCTCGAGCGCGCGCTCGCGGTCGCGGTAGCCCTGGCTGTTGATCGGCCGGCGCTCGCGGGCGTCGGTGTCCACCGGCGCGTAGCCGAGCGGCTTCGGCGTGCCGAGCCCGAGAATGCGGACCGCGACCTCGCCCGCGACGAGGGCGAGGACGAGACCGAGGGCGAGGAGCAGCACCTCCCCGCGACGGGGCGGAGACACGGCTTCGAATCATACGCGAGGACGCGCGGCGCGCCCTGACGGCCGCGCGCGGCCCTGACTTAACATGGGCGGCATGGACCCCGAGCGGCCGCCCCTCGCCACCGTGGAGGGGGTGCGCGAGGAGCTGAAGCGGCTCGGGTATCTCGACAGCAGCCTGGACCGGTTCGTCCTCGCGGGGGGCGAGAGCACGTCGCCGCTGCGGGCCTCGCTGGGTGTCGCCCTCCGCGTGGGCGTCCTCGGCGGGGCGCTCTTCGGGCTCGCGGCGACGCTCGCCGCCGTCGGCCTCGACCGCCGCCTCCTCGGCGAGCCTCGGGACATCTTGGTTCTCGGCGCCTACTTGGCGGCGCTGCTCGGTCTGGCCACCGCCCTGGCCGCTCTCGTGGGAGGGCTCACCGCCGTCTGGGCGGGGCGGCGCCTCGGCCGCCGGCCCCGTCCCTCGCTGGCGCGAAACATCGGCATCGGTGTCGCGCTCGCCGGACTCGCCTACTTCGCGCTCTGGTGGCGTTCGCACCTCGGCGGCGCCTCGCCCGCCGTCCACGCGGCCGCGCTCGCGCTCGCGGTGGGGCTCGCGCTCGTCCTCGGCCGATTCGGCTGGCAGGCGGCCGTGGCCGTGCTCGCCGCGGGCGGAGTCGGCGACCGGCTGCCCGTCGCGAGCCTCTCGCGGCGGAACGTCATCCCTCTCCTGGCCACCGCCGCCCTCCTCGTCGGCAGCGGCGTCGCCGCCGCCACCTGGTTCCGCCCCGACGTCCCCGCGGACGCGCCGGACTTCACGGTCGTGCCCACCGGCCTCCGCGTGCGCGTCCTCGCCGTGGACGGCCTCGAGCGGCGCATGACCGAGCAGATGCTGGAGCGCGGCGACATGCCGCACCTCCAGGCGCTCGTGCGGACCGGAGCGCACGGCCGGCTGCGCGCGGAGCCGGAGCGCGTCCCCGCCATCGTCTGGACCACGATCGCCACCGGCCGCGGACCGGAGGTGCACGGCATCCGCTCGACCGGCGCGCGGCGGATCCCGGGCCTGCACACGCGCCTCGACGCCGAGGACGACGCCGGTCGCTTCGCGACAGCCTTGAGCCAGGCCACGGAGCTGCTCGGCCTCGCGCGACGCGAGCCGCCCACGTCGCTGCTGCGCGGGGCCAAGACGTTCTGGAACGTGGCCTCCGAGAAGGGCCTGCGCGTCGGGATCGTGAACTGGTGGGCGACCTGGCCGGCCGACGCCGTCAACGGCTACGTGGTCACGGACCGCGCGCTCTTCAAGCTCGAGAAGGGCGGCCCGCCCGACCGCGAGGTCTTCCCCACCGGCGACTTCGACCGGCTGCGCGCGATCGTTCCCGACGCGGCCGACGACCGGGCGCAGGCCCTCGACCGATTCCACGTGGCGGCGGCGAAGCTGCTGCGCGCGTCGAGCCCGCCCGACCTCGAGGCGGTCTACCTGCCGGGCCTCGACATCTTCACGATGCAGCGCCTCGCGGACACGACGGGCGCCGACCTCGCGACGCTCGACGCGCGGCTCGGCGCCGTGCGCGAGGAGTTCCGGCTCGTGGACGGGCTCCTCGGCGAGCTCGTGGCGGCCGGGAGCCCCGAGGACGTCGTCGTGGTCGTCGGCGATCCCGGACGCCTTGCTCGCGCGACGGGAGAGGAGCCGGAGGGACTGGTCGTCCTCGCCGGCCCCGGCGTGCAGGGC
>JBKPBQ010000339.1:0-4646 GCA_046726955.1 Acidobacteriota bacterium | reverse complement strand
CCTCCATGATGAGGAGCGCCCCCATGGCGATGAAGAGCAGCCCCCAGACCGCCTTGGAGACACGCTCCTGCCGGACCGCCCGCGCATGCCTTTCCGCCCTGCTGGCCATCGTGCCTCCCTCCAAGACATTACGGGAGACCGTCCCCGGGTGTCACCCGGCTATCGGCGAACGGTGGACGGGGGCCGGTAGGCGGCAGGGAGATCTCCGGTCGTTGGCCAGGGTCGCTTCCACGTGACCTCGGACTCGCCCCCGGGCGAGTACGTTGGTTAGGCCAGCGGGAAGCGCCGCCGGAGGCGCCACTCACCGACCGGCCCTTCGGTTCGCCAGACTTCGATCGCCGTCAGCGTGATCGTCGGCGGCACCTCGGCGACGGCCGCGGCGGCGATCCGATCCTTTTCCGCCGCGTCCAGACTGCCGTAGACGAGGCTGAGGTGGGGCAGGTAGTCAGCGTCGGGAGGGACGCCGAACGTCTTGGCCGCGAGGGCATGCGCGTCGCGGAGAGACGTGGCTGGTTCGACTCGAAGGTACAGGCAGCGGAAGAACTCAGGCTGAGCCTCGACCGGGCCGAACGACACGGACTGGCCCGCGAGATGCTCCACGAGCCCACCGGTCAGATCGACGATTGCCTCCTCGTCGCGGACCAGCCCATGAATCAAGGTTACGTGCGGCGGGAAGGCGGGTGTGCCGAGCCGCGCGGCCAGGGACGAGACGAGCGCCGAGAGCCGCTCGGCGCTCGCCCCGTCGGGCATCAGCCAGAGCGACGTGCCGTGCCCGCGTCCCTCCATGCCCGACCTTCTACCACGGTCGTCACGCCGTCATCTCCTCGAGCTCCGGGAGGACCGGCTCGATCTCCTCCTCCTCGGCTTCCGCCGCCCTGTGCGTGCGCGCCACGAGCACGTAGATCGAGGGGACGACGAACAGCGTGAAGACCGTCCCGATGATCATGCCGCTCACGAGCATGATGCCGATGCTGTTGCGCGCGCCCGCCCCCGGCCCGGTGGCGAGGATGAGCGGGAAGTGGCCGACCACGGTCGCCGCGGTCGTCATGAGGATCGGCCGCAGCCGCGTGCTCGCGGCCTCCACCACCGCGCGGATCTTGTCGCGTCCAGTCTCCTGGAGGTGGTTCGCGAACTCTACGATAAGGATGCCGTTCTTCGAGACGAGGCCGACGAGCGTGATGAGACCGACCTGGCTGTAGATGTTGAGCGTCGTGAGGCCGAGGAACGAGAAGAGGAGCGCGCCCGAGATGGCGAGCGGCACCGAGCCCGCGAGGATGATGAACGGATCGCGGAAGCTCTCGAACTGGGCGGCCAGCACCAGGTAGATGAGGATCGCCGACAGGAGGAACGTCCCGAGGAAGCGGCTGCCCTCGGTGCGGAGCTGGCGCGACTCGCCGGCGTAGTCGATCGAGAAGCCCTTGGGCAGGATCGCGCGCGCCTCCCCCTCGACGAAGCTCAAAGCCCGGTCGAGGGAGATGTGCGGCGGGATGACGCCCTGGATGCGCACCGCGTTGAGCTGCTGGAAGCGCTTCAGCTCGCGCGGCTGCGTGGAGGTCTGGAGCGTGGCGAACGTGGAGAGCGGCACGAGCCTCCCGTCGGGGCCCGTGACGTGGATCTCCTCGAGCTGGTCCGGCGTCAGCCGCTCCGACCGCTTCACCTGAGGAATGACCTTGTAGCTCCGCCCCTGGATGCTGAAGCGGTTGACGTAGTTCCCCCCGAGGAGTGTCGAGAGGTCCTGCCCGGCGCGGCTCAGGTCGACGCCCTGGGAACGCACCTTGTCGCGGTCGAACACGACCTCCGCCTGCGGCTGGTCGAACTTCAGGTCCGAATCGGCGAAGAGGAAGAGCCCGCTCGCGAAGGCCTTGCCCACGAGCTGCTGCGCGAGCTCGTCCAGCTGCTTCGGCTCCGCGGTGGACGCAATGACGAGATCCACCGGGAAGTCGCCCCCGCCGGGAAGCGGCGCCGGCGTCATGGGGATGATCCGCACTCCGGCGATGGTGGACAGCTTGGCCGCGGACTCGAGGAGGAGCTGGTCCGTCGTCTTCTTGCGCTCGCTCCAGGGCTTCGTGACCATCCCGCCGAAGCCGCCGGTCGGGCTCGTGATCTGGAAGATGCTGCCCGTCTCCGGGAACGAGCGGTAGACGTCGTGGATCTCGGTGGCGAAGAGCTTCGTCTGGTCGAGCGTCGAGTTGGCCGAGGCCTGCACCACGCCGAAGACGACACCCTGGTCCTCGATGGGCGCGAGCTCCTGCTGCGAGAAGAGGAAGAACGGCACGGACAGCAGGACCACGATCGCCCAGAGCGTGAGCACCACCGGCCGGTAGGCGAGCGTTTCCTGGAGGGTGCGGCGATACCACTCGCGGAGCCGCTCGAACCGGCGGTTGATCAGGCCGGCGAAGCCGCGCTCCGAGCCGCCGGCGCGCAGCAGCCTCGAGCCCATCATCGGAGAGAGCGTGAGGGCGACGACGCCGGACACCACGACCGCCCCCGCCAGCGTGAACGCGAACTCGCGGAAGAGGGCACCCGTGAGCCCGCCCTGGATCGCCACCGGCGTGTAGACCGCGGCGAGCGTGATCGTCATGGCGATGATCGGCCCCACGAGCTCGCGGGCGGCGTCGGTGGCGGCGCGCAGCGGCGACTTGCCCTGCTGGAGGTGCCGCTCCACGTTCTCCACCATGACGATGGCGTCGTCCACCACGAGGCCGACGGAGAGCACGATGGCGAGCAGCGTCAGCAGGTTGATCGTGAAGCCCGCGGCCAGCATGAGGAAGACGGCGCCCAGCAGCGACACCGGGATCGCCACCACCGGGATGAGCACGGAGCGGAAGGATCCGAGGAAGAGGAAGATCACGACGACGACGATGAGCAGCGTCTCGCTCAGCGTCGAGAGCACCTCGCGAATCGCGTCGCGGATGTACTCGGTCGCGTCGTAGGGGATGCCGGCCTTCATGCCCACGGGAAGCTGGGCCTCGATGTCGGGCATCACCTCCCGCACGTGCCGGATCACGTCCAGCGCGTTCGCGGTGGGAAGCACCCAGATCCCCATGAAGGTGGCGGTCTGCCCGTTGAAGCGCACGTCCTCGTCGTAGTTCTCGGCCCCGAGCACGACGTCGGCGATCTCGCCGAGGCGGACGACGACGCCCTTCTCCTCCTTCACCACGAGCTGCCGGAACTCCTCGGGCGTCTTGAGGTTCGTGTTGGCCACGAGGTTGACGGACACCATCGAGCCCTTGGTGCGGCCGAGGGCCGACAGGTAGTTGTTGCGGGCGAGCGCTTCCTGTACCGCGGAGGGAGCGATGCCCAGCGACGCCATGCGGTCCGGCTTCAGCCAGATGCGCATGGCGAAGGTCCGGTCCCCGAGGATGTCCGCCCGCTGCACGCCGCTGATCGCCGAGAGCTTCGGCTGGACGACGCGGGTCAGGTAGTCCGTGATCTGGTTCTGGTCGAGGTTCTCGGCGGAGAAGCCGAGGTACATCGCCGCGAACTGGTTGTCCGCGGTCTCGAGCTCGATCTCCGGCGCCTCCGCCTCGGGCGGGAGGTCGTTGCGCACCTGCGCGACCTTGGCCTGGATCTGGGTGAGGGCGGCGTTCGTGTCGTAGTTCAGCCTCAGGTGGACGGTGATGTTGCTCAGGCCCTGGGCGCTCGAGGACTCCACGTAGTCGATCCCGTCCGCGCTCGCGATCACGCGCTCGAGAGGAGTCGTGATGAAGCCCCGCACGAGGTCCGCGTTGGCTCCCACGTAGACGGTCTTCACCCGGACGATCGCGATGTCGCTGCGCGGGTACTGCCGGACGCTCAGCGAGCGCACCGCCGCCAGCCCCGCGATCAGGATCACGAGGTTGACGACGAGGGAGAGGACGGGGCGTTTGACGAATATGTCGGTCAGCTTCACTTTCGGCCCCCTCGGGTCAGTTGTCTTCCGGCTTGGGCGCGGGGTTGTTCGAGGGCTGGATCTGGTTGTTGACGCGTACGGCGGCGCCGTTGCGGAGCTTGAAGGCACCAGAGGTCACGACCTCCTGTCCCGCCTCGAGGCCGGACTGCACCGCCACCTGGTCGCCCCGGTTCGCTCCGAGCTTCACGAACTGCTGGCGCACGCCGCGGTAGCTCGCCCCCTTCGGATCCTGCAGGTCGGCCACCACGTAGACGGAGTCGCCGTAGGGCGCGTAGCTGATGGCGGACGCGGGCAGCGCGAGCACGGTCGTCCCCGCCCCGAGCACGACCTCGGTCTTCACGAACATCCCCGGCCGCAGCTCGCCCTTCGGGTTGGCGAATGTCGCCTGGACCTCGACGTTGCGGGTCGCCGAGTCCACGACCGAGTTCACCGCGGTGATCTTGCCGGTGGCCACGATCGGCTTGTCGCCTTCGGCGGTGACGCGCACCTCGCGGCCCGCCTTGAGCTCCGCCACCTCCTGCTGGGGCACGGAGAAGTTCACGTAGATGGGATCGAGCATTTGCAGCGGAACCACCGGATCGCCGCCGGTGAGGTACTGGCCGAGGTTCACCTGGCGGATGCCGAGGATCCCCGCAAACGGCGCGCGGATCTGCTTGCGCTCGATGGTGGCGCGGATCTCGCCCACGCGGGCTTCCGCCTGCTTGTGCTCGGCGGAAGCTCGGTCGTAGTCGGCCTGGGCGAGGATCCCCTGGTC
>JBKPBQ010000338.1:0-7217 GCA_046726955.1 Acidobacteriota bacterium | reverse complement strand
TCTCGCCGCTGAGCCAGCCCGTCGAGGTCTCGTTCCAGTAGTCCCAGACGCCGTCGGTGATCGTGTGGCCGTTCACCAGCGTCATGAAGTCGTCGTTCTTCGGCCGGATCCACCAGGCCTCGCGCCGAGGCGAGACCGGATCGTCGGGCCCTTCCCAGGGCCAGAGCCAGCTCTTCGCCAGCGTCCCGGGCACGCGGAAGCCGTCGAAGCCTCGGGCGAAGCTGTTTTCGGCATTGACGATGAAGGCGGCCGCGCTCCACGGCGGGCGCGTTCCGTTCGACACGACGACCTTCGAAGTCGGGATGCCGGGATTCAGTCCGAGCATCCAATCGAGATTGCCGGCGGCTATTGCCTTCATGTCCGGTTGGCCGGTCAGGCGGCCGAGCAGCACAGAGTCCGTCGCCGCGACGGCGAAGTGGTTGACGGCGTAGAAGTGCACGAACGGCTCCATCGTGGGAGCGGCCGGGACGGGCATCGCGGCCATGTTCGTCCAGGATGCGATCGGATCCGCACCCGACTGCGGCATCACGAGGAAACCGTTCTCGCGCGTGATGCGGTCCGCAAGGACGTCGGCGATCCTGGAGAGGGACGTCGACCATCCGGCAGGGGGCTGGAGCCTCTGCATCAGCTCGTAGACCCCTTCGAACCAGGGCACCATGCGATTCCACGGAGTGCCTGGAAAATCGACCCGACCGTTCGTCTGCGGCATCGACGCCAGCAGCGCCGTCGCCGCGTTCACCGCGGTGGTCGTCAAGACCGCGGGGTTCCCCAACCCTTCGCGCTCGGCGCATAGGGCCGCGCGTCCGTAGAAGAGCGGGACGCGACCCTGGGGCACGCCCTCTTCGAACTCGCCGGCCGGCACGGCCGCGAGCACCGCCAGGACACGCTCGCACGCTCTTCGCGCCAGCGCCCGATCGACCAACGCTCCCTTGGCGGCGAAGGCGCTCTCTCCGTAGAGCGCCGTCACGTCCATCCAGCGCCGGGGGTTCGTCGCTTCGATGGGGCCGTGCGCGGCCTCGCGATGCGCATACCAGGCCTTCTTGGGGTTGTCGGAGCTGCTCAGGTTGTCGAGGCTCTGGATGTCGTGGAGGCGCTCGAGGTAGCCGTCCGTGGCGATGATGGCGTGCCGCAAGCGCTCCTTGTCCGGCAGCGACATCTCGTGCGCCCGCGTCTCCCAGACGTGCACGAGGGCGGCGAGAAAGGCTCCGTGAGACGTCACTTCCGCGATGATGTTGTTGCAGTCGTGAAGACCGTGAAGCTGCGAGAAGTGACGCCACCCCAGGTTGTCTTCGTCGGCTGGTCCCATGAAGTCGGTCTCGCCGAAGGCCTGCACGTGATCGAAGCGCGCGGTCCCCCCCCACACCTTCAAGGCGAAGCGATTGAAGCGGGTCTCGGGGATCGCGTGCGTCAGCTCCACGCGCCTGTCCCTCGAGGTGCAGAGGATGTGGAGGGTCTGCCCGTCCTGTCGAACCTGGACGTGATAGGGAACCCCGACCTCGAACGGTGCCCCGGCGGGAAACAGCGTCGACGCGAGGTCCTGGTGGTCAGGCGCCTCCCGATGCAGCCGAATCGCCCCCGGGCCGGTGCCGACGGCGCACGCACCGGCGGCTCCGGCCTGGAGCGTCACCGCGTACCGCACGTCGTTCTCGGCGATGAACCGCAGCTGCGCGTCGCAGCCCGAGACGATCGTGACGTCGCCCGAGTAGCGGAGGTTGCCGGTGATCAAGGGGGCGGGCAGCCGCTCGAGAAGGGCGCCGCCGCCTCGATCGGCGCGGGTGGCGAGGAACGCGCCGTCGAGATTGACGGTCCAGTCGCCCGAAGCGCGCCGCCAGTTTCGCGCGAAGTCCTCGTCGCTCGCCCGGCGCGCCTCGGCGTTCCGGAGCGTGATCGGCTCGAGGATCCGGCTGGAGAAGAGCCGCGACTGGACGACGAACTCCTCCGACTCCAGATCGTGCTCGAACCCATTTCCGACCACGTGAACCGCGAGGCGGTAGCGGCCGGCCCCGAGGGTCGAGAAGTCGGCCTCCCACAGCTGCATCCCGAACGTCTTCGGCCTGGGCGAGAGCGCCCCGCGGAGCGCGAGCGTCCCGTCCGCACGCCAGACGCTGAACCGCGAACGAGAGAGGTCGGCGAGATCCGTAGGAAGGTCGTTGAGCGTGCGCACGAGCGCGCGCTTGGGTCCCGCGAGCTCGTAGCCCGTCGTGTCGTAGAGGAGAGCGAAGTTCGACCGATCGCCCGGTCGGGCCTCCGCGGTGAGCTCCGCAAACCGTGCCTGCGCATCGCGCACGGGCGCGAGGACGTAGAGCCCGAACCGACCGACCGCCGGTCCCGCGGTGGAATCGGAAGACTCGAAGAGAAGATTCCCGTCGACCTCCACGCGAAAGGTCGAGGCGTCGGCCCCGACCGTGATGCGGTGCTCGTGCGCGCCGCTGGCCAAGGTGCGTTCCTGGAGAGTGACGAACGACGCGCAGTCGGACGCCGAGACGCAGGGAGGCTGGCTCGCGGGGGGATTCAGGATGTCCGCCTTCGGGCGATCGGTACGGACGTACTTGTAGAGCCGAATCACGTTCTGTCCCTGGCCGTTCACGCCCAGGCTGACGCCCTAACGATTGTCGACCGAGATCCGAAACTGCAGATGGGCCTCGGGGAAGACACCGTCTTTCGGAACGAGGACGATCCGTGCGCCGTACCTGAAATCCGCGCCCAGGATCCCCGAGCGCGCCGTCTCGGCATGGAATGCGGAGCCGACGGGCGAGGTCGCGCTCCCGACGAGCGTCCCGCCTTCCCGCAGCCATTGGCCGAAGCGAGGCTGCAGCTGGTCGAAGCCCGAGAAAAGGATCAGCTCCGGCGTCCCGGCTTCCGCGAGAGACACCCAGGCGATTCCGGCGAGAAGGAGCGTGAAGACGGCGCGCGTCATCGGCCAGGCGCGGCGACGATCGGTCGAGCCACGACCACGGTCCGCAGAGTGTACCCGTTCCCGCGGCGGCGCACCGGCGAGTGATATGTTTCACCCGGGAGGCCGGGACGTGCGCCGGCGGAGAGAAGAAGGCAACCCATGCTTCTACGAGTCGCGGCGGTGAGCGCCCTGCTCGCGGGCGCCCTCGGGGCCCGCGCGGAGGAGCTGCTCGTGGTCGAGAAGGGCGCGGAATGTCTGGCCGGGTACGACACCGCGACCGGCCGTGCGCTCTGGAACGTGAAGGTCGGCACGAAGCCCCACGAGTTCGCGGTCTCGCGCGACGGCCGCACGGCCTGGGTCAGCAACTACGGCGTCGACAGCTTCGCCGACAAAGGTCCGGGAGGGACGACGCTGAGCGTCGTGGACCTCGTCCGCCACGAGGCAGCCGGGCTCGTCGATCTCGGGGAGATCCACCGGCCGCACTTCATCCACGTGGGAGGCTCGGGCCGTCTCTACGTCACGACGGACGAGCCGGCCGGCCTCGTCGTCCTCGACCCCGAGAAGCGCGCGGTCGTCCGCCACTACCCGGTCGGCCAGTCGCTCCCGCACATGCTCGCCGTCTCGGCGGACGAGACGCGCGCGTTCACGGCCAACACGGGCTCCGGCACGGTCTCGGTGATCGCGCTCGACTCGGAGACCCCCGTGCGCCAGGTCGAGATCGGCGGCCTGCCCCAGGGCTTCGCCTGGAGCGGCGACGGGAAGCGCCTCTTCGTCTCGAACCGCGCGGGGGACGAGGTCCTGGCCCTCGACCCCGTCACAGGCGCGGTCACAGCGCGCACGCACGTCTCGGGGCATCCCCATCGCCTGGCGGTGACTCCCGACGGACGGCGGCTCCTGGCCAGCGCCATCGACTCCGGTGACGTGATCGTCGTCGACACCGCGACCGTAAAGGAGACCACGCGCTTCCGCGTTGGCAAGCGGGCGGACGGCATCACCGTGGACCCGGCGGGACGCTTCGGCTACGTGGCCGTCCAGGACGAGGACAAGGTCGTCAAGTTCTCGATCCCGGACGGCAAGACCGTGCTCGAGATCAAGACGCGCTCCAAGCCCGATCCCGTCTCCGTGCGCGAGCGCTGAGGCACTGGACGTAGGCCCTCCCGGGGGCCGCGGCTGCTAGTCGAAGAACGGGAACAGGCGCTTCAGCTCGTCCGTGTTCGGCTGGCGCCCGTACTCGCACACCTCGAAGGCCTCGACGTTCTTCACGGAGTCGGCCTTCGCGCCGTACCACTTCCGCAGGGCCTCGCGGACGGGATCGGAGATCGTCTCGGCGCCGGTCTTGCGCAGCCACTCGAGGCGCGCCGCCGGCTCCTTCGGCACCTGGTCCAGCGTGCCCGCGACCCAGGGCAGCCACTCGTACACCTGCGACGTGTGGGCGTCGAGCGCGCGTACCTTGCGGTCGAAGACGTCGTCGATCGCGACCGCGACGTCGGGTCGGAAGGGGTTCGGCCGCTGGAAGCGGTCCTGGAAGTAGAGGAAGACCGGGTTCTTCTTGAGGGGCGGAGTGTCGGGAGTGACGTTCGGCACCACGACCATGTACGCCGCGTCCTGCACGAGGACACCCGTGTAGCGGTGGTCGGGGTGATAGTCGTTGGGCCTCGGCGCGAGCACGACGTCGGCGTCCCACTGTCGGATGCGGCGGATCACCTGGTTGCGCGCCTCCAGCGTCGGGAGCAGCTCGCCGTCGTGGTTGTCGAGCGTCTCGTACTCGGCGATGCCGAGGCGCTTGCCGGCCTCCTGCGCCTCCAGACGGCGGCGGCGCGCGAGCGCCCCGCCGCCCTCGCTCTGGTGACCCGCGTCTCCGTTCGTCACGGACACGAACTTCACCTGGTGGCCGAGCGCCGCCCATTTCGCGGCGGTCCCTCCCGCGCGCATGTCGCAGTCGTCGGGATGCGCGCCGAATGCGATGACGCGGAGCTTCGCGTCGCTCGAAGCCCGCGGTGCGGACGCATGGAGCGCGAGGAGCGCGATCGCTCCGAACCCCAGCCGCCGATATTGCATGGTTGCCCTCCGCTCGCGGCCGGCACCGGGCCGGCGCCGGGTCTTAGGTTCGGATCATAGTTCCCGCCCCGTGCCGCGTGCACGCCGGACAAGAGCGAGCTCCTCGCTCGTCACTCGGGCTTCTGAGACACTCTATGCAGGGACCGCGGGGGCGGGAGCCCGATCGAGGCTCACGATGAATCCGTGCCGCGCGCTCCTCGCGCTCCTCGTCGTCGCGGCCAGCGGCGCCGCCGACACGCCGCCGCCGGACGAGCCGACCGAAGCGATCCGCAAGCTCGAAGCGGCGCTGCGCGGCGCTCCCGGCCACGGAGAGCTGCTCTTCCGCCTCGCCCGCGAGCGCGCGCGCGCCGGCGACGAGGCCGGGGCCTTGCGCGACCTCCAGCAGGCCATCGCCACCGGCCTCGACTTCGACATCGACGCCGAAGGTGCCTTCCGGACGCTCGCCCGCCGGCCGGAGTTCCTCGCCCTTCTCGACCGCGCGCTCGACCAGCGGCGGGTCGTCCGCACGAGCACGGAAGCATTCCGGGTGGCGGAGAACGACCTCATCCCCGAGGGCCTCGCCCACGATCCCGTCACCGGCGACTTCTTCCTGGGGAGCCTGCACAAGCGGAAGATCGTGCGCGTCGACGCGAGCGGCCGGGCCCGCGACTTCAAGACGAGCGGCCAGGACGGCCTTTGGCAGGTGCTGGGCATGAAGGTGGACGCGAAGCGACGCCGGCTCTGGGCCGTGACGGCGGCGGGCGCGGAAGCCGGGGCCCAGGACGGCTGCTCGGCGGTGCTCGTCTACGACCTGGGCTCGGGCGCGCTCGATCGCCGCTACACGCTCGACAACGCGGACGCGCACCACTTCCTGAACGACGTCGCCCTCGCCGCCGACGGACGGGCCTTCGTCACGGACAGCCTGAACGGCAGCGTCTGGCGAGTCGATCCGGGGAAGGACGGCTTCCGCTCCCTCGTCGCGCCCTTCACGTTCGACTACCCGAACGGCATAGCGCTCTCCGCCGACGAGCGCCGGCTCTACGTGACCGACTTCGCCAAGGGAATCTCGATCGTCGATCCCGAGAGCGGCGAGGTCCGTCCGCTCCTCCACCCCGACGACGTCAGCCTCCACGGGATCGACGGGCTCTACGTCCACTCCTCGGGGCTCATCGGCGTTCAGAACGGCGCGGGCATCGAGCGCATCGTGCGCTATCGGCTCGACGAGGGCGGCACGAAGGTCCTGTCGCTGGACGTGCTGGAGAGCCGCAACCCGCTCTTCGCGATTCCCACCACGGGCGTCGTGGCCGGGTCCGACTTCTACTACATCGCCAACAGCCTCGTGGATCAGCTCGGTCCCGACGGCCGGCTGGTGTCGAAGGCGCGCCTCGAGCCGCCGGTCGTGCTGAAGACGCCGCTCGGGACCTGAGGGCTACAGCCAGCCGCCGCTGAAGCCGGCTCGCCGCAGGCCATCGACGACGTACGGGCATCGTTTCATCAGTCCCCACACCAGCTCCGTACGCTCGTTCTCGATCATGAGGACGATGGGGCCTTCGTTGATGCCGAAATGGTGCGGCGAGACCCAACCCCACTTGCTGCGCCTCGTGTCCGGGAACGTCGGGTTGAAGGTCGCCTTGAAGCCGTAGCGGTGGGCCGCGTGCAGCTCGAGCTCGTCCCGGTAGTAACGGATGCACGGCAGCACGATCTCGGGCGCGAACGGAAGCGACGTCGCGACCGCCCACGGCGCGAGCGTGCCGTCGTCCGGCCCGTCGGGCACCCCGCGCGCGACGTAATCGTAGAAGCGCCGCCGCACTCCGTTCACCCGCAGCGTCCTGGGGCCGGGCCCCTCGCTCGCCGTCAGCCCCCAGCAGTTCCGGCTGTAGCCTTCGAAGCCGCCCGGATTGTGGACGGCGTACGCCTGCTGCACGAGTGTCGCCCGGCGGGAGTTCTCGAAATAGTCGAGCCCTTTCTTCCGCATGTAGGCATCACGGATGCCGCGGAAGTCGATCCACAGGTGCGACATCTGGTGGACGAACAGCGGTCCGGCGTGCACGAGCTCGTGGCCGTAGACCTTCCGCCAGGAGTAGGTGGACAGCCACGCGTCGTAGCTCTCCGGAGGCAGGGGAAACGCGGGCGAGCCGAGACCGAGCACGTAGAGGATGAGCGCCTCGTCGTAGCCCTCCCAGCGGTGCTTGAGGAAGCCGCGGCCCGGCTTCCAGCCGTGCGTCAGCGTTGCGCCGCGGTTCAACGCCCAGCGCCAGTTGACGCGCCTATAGCTGTCTCTTAT